>NZ_CP034726.1:1200000-1500000 GCF_004359375.1 Acetilactobacillus jinshanensis
CTAGTGGCGTAAGTAACCTCACCACTTTTGGCTTCGTCCAGGTTATCATTCATTTCAGCTTCGTTATCTTTCAGAGAAGCGTTTGGATCATAGCCTAACATTACGGCCATCCCTTGATTAACGGTCTTACAATGAATAACAGCCACCGGCTTCTTAGATACTTTAGCGGCAGCTTTAGCTGACATATAAATATTACCGTTATTTGGTAAGATAATGATCTGTTTAGCATTACATCGTTTAATAACGTCCAAGATATCTTGAGTACTTGGGTTCATGGTCTGACCGCCGCTTACGAAATCAGTAACACCTAAGCTCTTAAAGAGAACTTTAAGACCGTGGCCACTTACAACGGCAATTACAGCGGTCTTCTTTGGCTTTTCTTCTTTAGCTAATTTCTCTTTGGCGTCAGTCTGGACTTCTTTATCATGATCGATAATATCTTCCTGCTGGAGACGCATGTTATCGACTTTAACTTTCGTTAAATCACCGAAATGCTGGCCCCATGCCAAGACTTTTCCAGGATGTTCAGTATGAACGTGAACCTTTACGACTTCATCATCATTGACAACTAGTAAGGAATCCCCTAATTTAGCTAGATGATCATAAAACGGTTTGTATTCAAATTTACGGTCAACTTCTTTGCCACGGCCGAAACGGACCGTCATCTGAGTACAATAACCATATTTTATATCAGCGGGGTTCAACTTACTTTGAGCACTCTTATGATGGGCGGCATTAATCATCTGGGTCATATCAGATGTCGTCAAATTACCACGATCATCCTTAACGGATTTACCATGAATAACGGCATTGAAGGCTTTCAAGACCAGAACGAGGCCCTGGCCACCAGAATCAACGACGCCAACTTTTTTCAGAACTGGTAATAAATAAGGAGTCTTCTTTAAAGCTTTATTAGCACCTTTGTAGATTGCATCAAAGATCGTTGGTAAATCAGAATGGCTCTTAATGGTATCTAAGCCAGCTTGAGCAGCCATTCTAATAACGGTTAAAATCGTTCCTTCGGTTGGGTTCATCACGGCTTTGTAAGCAGCTTTAGCACTGTAAGCAAAAGCATCAACTACATCTTGAGCTGATAACGTTTGCTTATTCTGGACAGACTTATAAAAGCCACGGAAAATTTGGGACAAAATAACACCCGAATTGCCTCGAGCACCCATTAATAAGCCTTTAGCAAGCGAGCCGGATAATTGGCCAACTGATTGAGTTGAATCCTGTGATACGTATTTTTCGCCGCTTGCCATCGACATCTTCATGTTGGTTCCGGTATCACCATCAGGTACTGGAAAGACGTTCAATGAATTGATAAATTTAGCGTTGTGATCCAACTCAATTGCTGCAGCTTGAACCATTTTGCTAAATAAATCCACGTTAATCTCTTGAGCTGACACTACAGTCGCTTCTTTCTTAGATTGCGTTTTCATTCGTTTACTTGAACTCCTTGTACAATCACATTAATTGCCTTAGGCGTTAAGCCCAGCATTTCTTTTAAGTTATATTTTGCTTTAGCTTGAACGTTCTTGGATACTTCGGAGATCTTAGTTCCATAACTAACGATGATGTTAATATCGATTGAGATCCCGTCTTTATCCTGATGAACTTCGATTCCACGTGAGTAATCATCACGACGTAAAATGACGTTAACGTTATCACGGAGCTGATTTTGACTAGCCATCCCAACAACACCGTAATTATCAGTGGCAGCACCACCAACTACGGTTGCAATGACTTTTTTGTTAAGATCAATCGTTCCGTAACTGTCTTTCATTTTAACTGTCATTATTACATCTCCTTAAATATGATTTATTACCGATAATTAAATTATACCATATCCGGTATTCTTTATCTATTTAGGTCGGATCAGCACCCATTCTATAACGTTATTGGCTGTCAAGTTAAAATACTTGATAGGGATTGATTTAGACCCGTTAATATGCTATGTTAATAAAGTGTAATTAAATATCTCGGACTCGTTCCACAAACAAGGAGGCAAAACTATGGCTAAAGATTTCTTTAATGGTAAGCATACTCAGTTCGGTAACACCCGTTCCCATGCTTTAAACCATTCTCGTCGTTCCTGGAAGCCTAATTTACACAAAGTTAGGGTTCTTGTTAACGGTAAGCCTAAGAAAGTTTGGGTTAGTGCTCGTACCTTAAAATCTGGTAAGATCAAGCGCGTATAATTCAAAATAAAATTATTCAGTCAGGATCGATTTATAAGCTTTATAATCGGTCTTTTTTTATACAGAAAAAGCGAAGTTAAAAATATTAACTTCGCTTTTAATTTTATTTAATTCTTTAATCTTTACTCTGAATGACACACATAATATTCTGATCAAAACTGAATTTAGCATAATCACCAATAAATTCGTTACTGGAGTAAGATCTCGGAAAGCCAATCCAATGATGATCAAGCGGATATTCAACATGTGATAAGGAAACGTGCATCCCACCTAACGGAACGAATGCCAAATATTTTTTATCAGGTTCCTTATGAATTAAATGTTTACCTGGCAAGTAAAAACCAATTGAATTCTTATCATCAATTAATTTTACCCGTTCGGCATACTTGCGAAATCGGGGCTCTAAGACCATAAATAGATTCGAAAGAAAGTGGTCAATCCGACCACCAGTCGCTCCGTAGATCCGAATTATCTGGGGATCATAATCACGAATTGCACACATCAACAATAATTCCGTGTCCGTAAAATCCTTACGAGCAGGAAATGTACGAACGTCTTTAACGTGCTGCTTAACAACCTTTAATTCATCGGTGGACATTGAGTCGAAATCACCAATCGCAACCGTCGGGTTAATACCTAATTTAATCAACCGTAAATTACCACGATCGGCACCGATCCATGGGCCCTTAATCTGACCTTTTTTTAAGGCTTCAGGCCATTCAGCAGTTGGACCACCGACCAATAAATTAATAACCTTCATTATTTAGTGGCCTGTTTAATGGAACGAACCTGTGCTGCAGGGTCAGGGTTATCAAAGACGAATGATCCAGCAACCGCAACGTCAGTTCCTGCTTTATACGCACTCTTAACGGTATGGTTATTAACGCCACCGTCAATTTCAATGTCGTACTTATAACCGTACTTCTTACGTAAATCACTTAATTCCTGGATCTTATTAACCATTTCAGGAATAAACTTCTGGCCACCAAAACCAGGGTTAACAGTCATAACTAAGACTTGATCAGCTAAGTAAAGGACTGGACGAATGGATTCAACACTGGTCCCAGGATTAATAACGACCCCTGCTTTACAACCGGCTTTATGAATCATCTGTAAAGCACGGTGAATATGTGGTGTAGCTTCCTTATGGACGTCGATAATGTCGGCACCGGCATCAGCAAGCGGCTTAACAAAACGTTCTGGGTTTTCGACCATCATGTGAATATCTAACTTCAGGTTAGTGATCGGACGAATGGCTTTGACCCAACCCGGACCGTAGGCAATTGACGGTACAAACTGACCGTCCATAATGTCGATGTGAATCGCATCGGCTGAATGTTCAATTTTCTTAATACTAGCTTCTAAATTAACGTAATCAGCACTTAAAATTGATGGTGCAACTTTAATCATGCTTACATCCCCCTAAATTAATGTTTCTTATGATAAATTGGCTTTCGATTTTTAATTAACGTAAATAAATGCAGGTAGGTATCATAACGGCTCTTCATAATCTTGCCGTCTTTGACCATTTGCTTAATCTGGCATTTGGGTTCGTTCACGTGGAGACACTCTCTAAATTTGCATCTCGAAGAATTTTTAACGAATTCCGGAAAGTAATTTTTAAGGTGATAAATATCAACGTTAAGAATCTCATATGATGAGAACCCAGGTGTATCAGCGATTAAACCGTGATTCATGATGATTAAATGAACCCGGCGAGTCGTATGCTTACCACGGTGTAAGGCTTTGGATACCTGGCCCGTTTTAAGGTTTAAACCAGGCTTTAAGTGGTTAAGTAAACTGGATTTACCGACACCCGTCTGACCCATTACAACTGTTTCCTGGCCGGTCAAATGATTCTTAAGTAAATCTAACGTGGTGGGACAGAACGCTTTTTTAGGTGCAAAGACATCGTATCCGATATCATGATAATATTTAGCGATCTTTAAATAATGAGCCTGTTGTTCAGGATCCAAGAGATCAAGCTTTGAAAAGTAAATCAATGGCTTAATGTGCTGGACACCCAGTGCGACTAACTGACGATCCAGTAGACCCGCTGAAAAACGTGGCTCCTGGGTTGACGTCACGATAATGGCTTGGGTTAGATTAGCCAACGGTGGCCTGGATAACCGGTTTATCCGGCGATGAACACTTAGTACATAACCGCTCTTAAAATCAACAACGTCGCCCACGATTGGTTTGATCCGCTTCGCACGAAAGTTACCCCGAGCACGGGTTCGGTACATATGACCATGACTAGCGATGTCATAAAAGCCACCAAGTGATTGATAAATTTTGCCAACGGGCATCTGATCACCTCTCACTTACTTAACTCTTTTCAGTGTACAAACGAAGAAGCCATCTGATTTAAAATCATCTGGGTATAACTTAAGGTACTTAAACTGATTTTGACCATGAACAGAATGTTTAATCGTCGTTTTCACGACATCAAAGTTATCGTTATGATCTAAAAAGGCCTTAATCGTATCTTGATTTTCCTGATCCAAAATCGTACACGTACTGTATGTTATCGTACCATTAACCTTAACGAGTGGTGCAACTGACGCTAAGATCTGGGTTTGAATCTGATGAAGGCGGTTAACGTCATCAATCGACTTAAAGTAACGAATTTCAGGCTTATTGCGAATCAAGCCTAATCCAGAACAAGGTGCATCAACTAAAATTTGGTCAAAACTTTGGGTGGAATAGAACTGACCCGCTTTTCTAGCGTCCAGCATCTTCGTTGTTACGGCATGATTAACATGTAACCGCTTAGCGTTCTTCTTAACCCGGTTCAAACGATTCTGATGCAGATCAAGGGCATAAACCAAGCCGCCCCGTTTTGGATCAATTCGTTCAGCAATCTGACACGTTTTACCGCCAGGTGCAGCGCAGGCGTCCAAGACTTTTTCGTCTGGTTGAATATCCATTGATTCAACCGGCAACGAAGCACTTTGATCTTGAATGGTGATCAAGCCACGTTTAAATTCATCACTTTGAGCAACGGACGCACCGCTTACAATCAATGAATTTTCAGCTAAAGAACTATCTTCAACCGAGTATCCTTCATTTGTTAATGAATTTTTAACGGCGGTTACATCGGTCAAAACCGTATTAACCCGAACCGATACTGAACTGGGTTGGTTAATACTTTGTAAAATTTGAAGCGTCTTATCAGCGCCAACTTGATTAATTAATTCTTTAACTAACCAAGTGGGAACGCTGTAAGCAACCGACAGTTGAGTTAACTTATCAGGAAGTTTTTTAACATCGGGAACGCCTTTACGAATTACGCTATGGAGAACTCCTGTTACTAGACGGCGAGCACCCTGATTTCCACGTTCTTTAGCAATCTGAATTGATTCCTTCAGAATTGCATAATTAGGAATTCGGGATAGATAAATCATCTGATACAGAGCGGTTTCTAACAGAATTATTACCCATTGCTGCAAACCTTTTGGTCGTTTAACAAACGGTGTTAAATCATAACGCAACGTTAAACGATGCTGTAAGGTCCCGTACACGATCTGAGTCAACAGACCAGCATCTTGATGCTTCATGGAATGATTTTCTAGTGCGTTATTCAATTCAATATTGGAATAAGCACCCTTATAAACTCGGTTTAATACTTTAACGGCTAAATACCGCGGCTGATCCATTTTCATTATTTAATAACTTGCTCCCCAACTTTAAGCTTTTGACCGGCACCATTTAGGTAATCGGTAATTTTCTGTTTTGATTTTCCAGCGGGCTGTAATTCATCGATTGCAATCATCTTGTGATCACCCGTAGCAATCGCCAACTGATGCTTGGTCTTTATGGCAATCGTACCTGCTGGATATTTAGTATCTTGATCTAACGGGGTTGTCTTCCAGACTTTAACCCGTTTCTTGCCCATCATCATGTAAGCACCAGGATCCGGTCGTAAGCCACGAACATGACAATCAATCGCCTTTGCCGACTTACTAAAGTCTAATTTAGTTTCAGAATGCTTGATAACAGGTGCAAAGACAACTTGTTTCGAATCCTGCGGAATTGATTTAGCCGTATGGTTGACTAACTTTGGCATCGTTTCTAGAAGTAAATCACGACCAACTAAACTTAATTTCCTAAAGATCGAACCGGCATCGTCAACAGGTGTAATCGGCAACGGCTTCTGCGCAATAATGTTTCCGGCATCCATCTTCTTAACCATGTACATGATCGTGACACCAGTTTCTTGATCACCATTCATAATGGCTCGCTGAATCGGTGCACCACCACGATACTTAGGTAATAGTGATCCATGAACGTTAATTGCGCCCACCTTAGCAGACTTCAATAACTTAGTCGGTAAGAACTGGCCATAAGCGGCGGTAACGATGAAATCAGGCTTCATCTGCATTACCTTTGCCATTTCAGGACTGCCACCTAATTTCTTGGGCTGAAGGACTGGGATTCCTAGTTTTTGTGCAGCCACTTTGGCAGGTGGTGGTGTTAATCGATGTTTACGGCCGACTGGTTCATCAGGCTGAGTAACTAACGCCTTAACCTGATATTTTTTATCAACTAAACCTTTTAAAACAGGAACACAAAATTGAGGCGTTCCCATTACAACTACTGACGGCATTTAACCGGCTCCTTTCGTTACATAAAATTCACAGGATTTGGATCGATCGAAATAAATAATCCGTTTCTAACGCCAATCTGATAGTGATTTAATATATAATCCAGCGTTTCCTGCAAATTGGGTTCATGTTTATATTTTATCACCATTTGGAAGTAATACCTCTGCTTAATTCTCGTGATGGCGCTCGGTGCGGGACCTAAAATAATGGTCTGAGGTGATAACCGAGTCTGCAAGTATTGCTTAATCGACGCCATACTGGCAATTGCTAATCGACGGTTCTTCGAACTGGCAGTTAACCGAACACTGTAGTAATACGGTGGATAATTCAACGCGTGACGACGGGTCATCTCAATTAGATAAAAGCGTTCGTAATTCTGCTGCTGAGCCAATCGAATTGCGTAATTATCAGGATTAAAGGTCTGAATAAAGACTTCACCCTTTTTCTTGGCTCGACCAGCACGACCACTCACCTGAGTTAACAACTGAAACGTTCGTTCTTCGGACCGAAAATCTGGTAACATCAGTGACGTATCTGCATTAAGAACGCCAACTAACGTGACGTTTGGAAAATCAAGCCCTTTCGCAATCATCTGAGTCCCTAACAACACGTTGGCGTATCCTGAACCAAACTCATGAAGTAATCTAGCGTGCGCACCCTTTCTAGAAGTGGTGTCTACATCCATGCGAACGATCTTAATTCCTGGAATAAAACGTTTTAATTCTAATTCAGCCTGCTCAGTTCCAGTACCTAAATACCTGATTTTACGGCTTCCGCACTTTGGACAGGTTCTTGGAATCGGTTCTTCATGGCCACAATAATGACAACGTAAACTATGTGAATGCCAATGAAACGTTAGCGAGATGTCACAATTTGGGCACTTTGGAACGTAACCACAGTTTCTGCACATCACGAAATTAGAATACCCCCGACGATTTAGCATCAAGACCACTTGTTCATGACGCTTTAAACGCAATTTAATGGCGTCTAATAAAGCCGATGAATAATTAATGCCGTGATGTTTCATGATTTCTTTTCGCATATCAACGATGTGGACGGTCGGTAACGCTTGATGATTAATTCGGTGCGGCAATCTCAATAAATGATAGACGTGCTTGGTGGCTCGGGCCCGGGATTCTAACGATGGCGTTGCACTGCCTAAAACGACCGGACAGTGATAATACTTACCACGCCATTTGGCGACCGAACGGGTCTGATATCGTGGTGTATCTTCCTGTTTATAACTGGTGTCATGTTCCTCATCCATAATGATGATCCCTAAATTCTTAAGGGGCGCAAAAATTGCGGAACGGGCACCGACAACCACTTTGGCGTTACCACTTTGAATCCGTTGCCATTCGTCATACTTTTCACCGGATGACAAGCCACTGTGTAAAATGGCAACTAAATCACCGAAACGACCTTTGACCCAGGTAACCATCTGGGGTGTCAACGAGATCTCAGGCACTAACATCAGAGCGGTCTTACCCTGCTGTAAAGCCTTACTGATGGCCTGTAAATATACTTCAGTCTTACCGGATCCCGTGACTCCTTCCAATAGATAAACGGCAAATTGGTCATTAACGATTGATGAATCAATCTGATTAACGGCATGCCATTGATCAGAATTTAATTTGAAGGGGTGGTTCTTCTTTACCGGTTGTTTATAGGGATTGCGGTATTTTCGAACCTTTAATTTCTTGAGCCAGCCTTTTTTAGCGGCCTGATTAATAACTGAAGAACTTAAATGCTGACGATATTTCGTCACTTCAGCGATTTTGTAAGTTCCTGTGGGATGTTCTAACAGAAACCGGAGTAATGTGACCTGGCCAACGTTACGTGTCGATATAGCTTTTAAGAGGTATTTAATTCTAGCTACTGGTAATCGACTGGTAAACGCATTCACCATTTCGGAACGGGCTTGATTTTTAACTAAATACGTAACCTTTATTAAGCCCCGTTGTCGTAGTTGGTAAATCAAAGCTTGTTGATCAGGCGTTAATTTATTAGGTCGATACGTTAGGCTAGCCTGATGATCAAATAATTGCTTAACCTTGGGATCATTAATTGGCTTTAGTAAAGTTGCTCGTTTAGCGTATTTAGCCTTCATTACGCTCGGCAGCATCGTTTGGAGACAACTAATCCGAAACGAGAACGTAGTTTTAGCTAACCATTTTGAGAGCTGAAGCAATTCATCATCGACAACCGGTGTTAAATCCATGACGGCACTAATCGGCTTCAACCGATATTTACTGTGGTCAGTAAAACCAATCACAAAGCCCTGAATTTTACGACCACCGTTACCAAACGGGACGATTACCCTCATTCCAGGTTTAATCCGGTCTAATAGTGATTGAGGAATGGAATATGTAAACGGAACGTCCGTCTGCATCGTTGGTACATCTACAATTACTTGAGCCAGTTTCAAGAACAATCATCCCTTTAACTTAGCAATAATCTTCAATAACTGATCGGCAACCTTTAATTTTGATTCAACGGGCGTTTTTTGTTGATGACCATTTCGGTCAATAAACGTAACCTGATTATTATCGCCACCAAAACCAATCTTTGGATTAGACACATCGTTAGCAACAATTAAATCCAATTTTTTAGCCTTTAATTTATGGGTTGCATTATCAATTAAATTCTGAGTTTCCGCAGCAAAGCCAATCGTTAATTGACCAGACTTTTTAATTTTAGCCACTCGCTTTAGTACGTCTGGAGTCCGTTTCAATTTTAAGATCATATGATGACTCGACGGACCCTTTTTAATTTTCTGATCAGCCATATGAACAGGCTCAAAATCAGCTAACGCAGCCGACATTACCAAAGCATCCGCTTTTGGATACTGATCCAAAACAGCATGTCCCATATCTTCGGTAGTTTGGACTTTAATCACTTTTATCCCGCTAGGAACAGGGATATTAGCATGCCCACTAATCAACGTTACATCAGCACCCATTTGATGAGCCCTTTCAGCAACCGCATAGCCCATTTTGCCACTGGAACCGTTGGTGATAAAACGAACCGGATCAATGGGTTCTTCGGTGCCACCTGCGGTTACTAATAAACGCAAGCCATGTAAAAACTGATGACGATTTAATAATTGACCTAATTTATTAATCACTTGTTTGGGTTCAATCATTCGACCCTTACCAGGGTAACCTTCCGCTAGTTTACCGTACGTCGGGCCCCATTGATAATAATTGGGATAGCCCTTTAATAAACGTAAGTTCCGTTGAGTAGCTGGATTAATAAACATTAAATTGTTCATTGCTGGAACAATAATTTTTGGAGCGGAAGTTGCTAATAAACAGGTGCTAACGATGCCGTCAGCAATTCCGTTCGCCATTTTAGCAATTACGTTTGCGGTAGCTGGCATTATGATAGCAACGTCAGTCCATCGCGCTAAATCAACGTGTGGAATTCCGTGGGTTGACGGGTTTACAGCTTGTTCGCGAATTACCGAATGTCCCGATAACGCCTGAAACGGTAACGGTTTGATAAATTGCTGAGCACCATTACTCATAATTATCCTAACGTTAGCACCACGCCGTTTTAACATTCTAATCAGAATTAACGTTTTATAGCACGCAACACTGCCCGTTACATAAACTGCAATATTCATATGGTCCATAACTCTCACCTAAATAAAAAGGCCTTTGGGTAACAATACCACAAAGGCTTACTTTTGACTGATTGTCATTAATTTACTTATTATGATCGATCTTTAATTTGCCGGCAGCGATTTCTTCAAAGGCTTTACCAACGTTTTTCTTAGAATGATAATGCTTTAATAACGGCTTAGCACCAGCATCTAACTGTTTAGCACGTTTACTGGCTAAAATTGTTAATGAATAATAAGATGGAACCTTTTCTAGTAATTTATCAATGGTTGGATACATTAACATTACTTGTCGTCTCCTAACTTAGCTAAATAATCGGGCATCACACGATTAACCCGTAGTCTTTCACTTCTAATAATCGTCATGATTTTTTCAACGGCTTTTGAAACTTTATCGTTTAAAACGACGTAATCATAGTTACGCATCATCGGGATTTCTCGTTTAGCCTTTTCAATGCGTTTATCAATGACAGGCATACTTTCGGTGCCTCGACCTATTAACCGTTTTTTTAATGCCGGTATGCTAGGCGGAGTCAAGAAAATAAAGACGCCATCTGGACATTTAGAACGAATTTGCATTGCACCGTTAACTTCAATTTCTAAGAAGACATCATGGCCCTCGTCCCGCATCTTGTTAACGTACGGTAACGGTGTCCCATAATAATTATCAACGTATTGGGCGTATTCTAACATTTCACCCTTACGGATATGTTGCTTAAATTGATCTTTGGTAACAAAGAAATAATCTTTGCCATTTTTTTCACCAGGACGCGGCTTTCGAGTCGTCATCGAGATGGAATATTTAAAATCAACGTTAGACTTATTGAATAAAGCCTTACGAACGGTCCCCTTACCAACACCAGATGGTCCTGATAAGACGATTAGCATCCCTCTTTTAGACATGTCCAGTTCCTTTCGATTAAAGATACATACTATATTATGAAAGATTATGATTCATTTATCAACCAGTAAAACTAATTTTTTGCTTAGCCTGATCCGCTAGTTTCAATAATTCGCTTGCGTGTTCCAGAGCTAATTTCGTCACTTTAGTTCCGGCTAACATTCGAGCGAGTTCATCAATTTTACCTTGATGACTTAATCTCTTCAGCCGGGTACTAGTCTGATTCTTGCTAACGTGCTTCTTTACCAAGAAATGATGATCGCTCATTGCGGCAACCTGTGGTAAATGAGTAATGCAAAGTACTTGAGCATGTCGTGAAATCATGACCATTTTATCAGCGATTGCCTGAGCAACCCGACCACTAACACCAGTATCAATTTCATCAAAGACGATTGTACTAACGTTTTGAACCTTAGCAAAGACGGTCTTCAAAGCTAACATGATCCTGGAAAGTTCACCACCGGAAGCACTGCTGGCTAACGGCAACAATTTTTCACCAGGGTTAGTTCGAACGTAAAATTCAATCTTCTGGGTACCATACGAATGAAAATCATCAGTGTTTTCAAAATGAACTTTAAAAATCGCTTGACCCATGTAAAGATCTTTGAGCTGACGTTTAATTCGCTTTTCTAATTTAGTTGCAATCTGATGACGGAGCACACTAAGTTGCTGACCATATTTTTGGAGATGGTCTTTACATTTCTTCAACCGGCTAGTAACGCTTTCGCCACTGTTTTTATTGGTCTGCAGCTTGTTCAATTCTTCGGTAATCCGAGAGTAATACATCAAAATCTTATCAATGGAATTACCATACTTGTGCTTTAATTGATCAATCAAATCCAAACGGCTTTCGATTCGATTTAACTCGTCTTCGTCAAACGTCTGGGATTCCAATTGATCAGAAATGGTATTGGCGACGTCTTGGAGATCATAATAGGCATTCGCTAACTGCTGTTGAATTTTCTTAAAGTTATCACCATACTGACTAATGTTTTGCATGGTGTTCATGGCACTACCAATCATGTCTAACGGTGAATAAGAATCATTGCCATTAATGTACTCATAGCTTTTCTGCAAGGCAGTGCTAATGTTCTGATAATTCTTTAATAAATTCTTTTTATTAGTTAGCGTTTCGTCTTCATTCGGTTTTAAATTAGCCTTTTTGATGTCATGACTCTGGAACTTTAGCATGTCAATGTGTTGAGCCCACTCCTGCTGATTAGCGGTTCTTTCGTGAACCAATTTCGTTAATTTCTGGTAACGAGCGTAATAGCGCTGATATTTATCAAGGACCGGCTGGATATGCTTCTTATCAAAAGCATCTAAGAGCCTTAAGTGAGTCGCCGGATCCATTAAAGTCTGATGAGCATCCTGACCCTGAATATCAACGATTCGACTACCTAGTTTACGCAGAGCACTAGTGTTCACTAACAAACCGTTAATTCGGCATAGGTTACGACCGTTCCGGTAAATTTCACGTTGAATGATAACGCTGCCGTCACTATGATCAATTCCTAACTGATCCAAAATACGATAAGCAGATGAATTTTTAGGAAAGACGAACAGTCCCTGAAGAACCAGTTTTTTGCAACCAGTTCGAATGTACCGTTTCGAGCCCCGACTACCAGTAAGTAAATTCAAGGCATCAATGATAATGGATTTACCGGCACCAGTTTCACCAGTTAGAACCGTCATCCCTGACGAGAAACTAATCCTAAGGTGATCGATAATTGCTAAGTTTTGAATATCTAACTCTTGGATCAATTTCAGATTACCTTTCTTAAAAACTAATTGTTGATGTCAAACTGCTTTCTAGCGGCGTCAATTGTTTTATCAATTGAAATGGCTGGATTTAGCTTCGGTACTGCTGCGGACTTTAAATGAATTAAGAATTCAACGTTACCCTTGCCACCTTCAATTGGTGAGAAACTTAAGCCTAATACGGAAAATCCAGAATGCATAGCGTAACCGATGACGTTCTTAATCACCTGAACGTGAACACTATGATCACGGACGATCCCATGCTTACCAACTTTGTCACGGCCGGCTTCAAACTGGGGTTTGATTAAGGCAACTACTTCACCACCAGGCTTAATAATGGGCTTTAACGGTGGCAAGATCAGCTTTAATGAAATGAATGAAACATCAATTGACGCGAATTCTGGCTGACCCTTCTTAAAATCACTTGGTTTACTGTACCTAAAGTTAGTGTGTTCCATAACGATAACCCTGGGATCCGTTCGTAATTTCCATACTAACTGGTTGGTACCCACATCAAGGGCATAACTTCGTTTGGCACCGTTCTGTAGCATTACATCGGTAAAGCCACCGGTTGATGAGCCAATATCCAGGACGACTTTGCCTTTTACACTGATGTGAAATACATTTAAGGCTTTCGCTAATTTCAGACCACCACGACTAACGTACGGCATCTTTTTACCTTTAAAATGCAGATGCGTACTAGCGGGAATCTTAGTTCCCGGCTTATCCAGTCGCATATTATTTTTACCTAAGATTTGGCCGGCCATTACAGCTCGTTTAGCCTTTTCTCGACTGCTGAACAGTCCTTGTTTAACTAATAAAACGTCAACACGTTCTTTATCTTTCATATCTATTATCTCCGACGATTGCGTCTCTTAACTTGAAAATAACTAAAAAAGGATTTTAATAATCCGGTATCAATTGATGATTTACGATTCAAATCATCTAGATCACGTCGACCATGATCAAGAACTGCTTCTAATTGATCATAAGCTCCGACTAAGCCCAATAAATTTGGGTAAGTGTTCTTACCAGAATCCTGACCGACGGGCTTACCAAGTTCAACTTCGCTCCCCACGACATCTAAAATATCATCATAGATTTGGAAAGCTAAACCAAAACAATCCGCAAAGCGTAACAATGGCTTAACCAACTCTTTTTTTGCATGACCCATGATTAAACCGGCCTGAACCGCATAATGAATTAAAGCACCCGTTTTATGCCGATGTAAAACTTTTAAACGGCTTAATGGTAACTGATGATCTTCAAATTCAATATCGCTAGCCTGACCGGATACCATGCCGCTCGGTCCAGCAGCTTTAGATAAGCCATCAACTAACTTAACTTTGGTGTCAACTGATAACGAATTATCAACTAGCCACTGAAAAGCTAACGTTAATAAGCCATCCCCAGCTAACGTAGCCATTCCAGCACCAAAGACGGCATGGCTAGTCGGTTTATGCCGACGTAAGCCATCATCGTCCATTGCTGGCAGATCATCATGGATCAAAGAATAGGTGTGAAGTAATTCTAAAGCGCAAGTGGCCTTCATCTTAGCCGGAGTTAATTTAGCGCCTAACGTCTTTAAGGTCGCTAAAGTTAACATCGGTCGTAACCTTTTACCACCGGCTAAGACTGAGAAATTCATGGCTTGATTTAAGGTCTTCTGATCAACATCCTTTTTTAAATTATCCTTTAAATATTGGTTAATTTTAGGATGATACATGGACTCAAACTTAGCTAAACGTGGATCCTTACTCATCGCTGGTCATTTCCCTGGTTGCCACCAACACTATTATTAACATCTTGACCGTTCTTATCACGGTCGTAAGGGACTTCCTTACCATCGTTAGTCATCATTTTAGTTAAAGTATTTTCAGCATTGGATAAGGTACTCTGAAGTTTATTGCTTAACTTGACGCCATCTTTAAACTGATCTAAGGCCTTATCTAACGGAACGTCGCCGCTTTCAAGTTGGTTGACGATGGTTTCTAACTTTTGTAAATTATCTTCAAAGCTTACTTTTTTCTTTGGCATAATTATTTCCCTTTCTTGTTCGGTTGAACTCGATTAACAACCGCATTGGCAGTCCCGTCACGAAAGTTTAAAGTCACCGAATCTTTTGGTTTCAAGTCTTTAATTCCCTTAATCAAATGATTTTGTCTAGTTACTAAACTGTAGCCACGGCTCATGGTCTTTAACGGACTTAAATGATCTAATGAGCTAACGGCATTTTGAAAAACGGCTTTTTTATTATTAACGATGGTCTGCATTGCGGTCTTCAATTGCTGGGTTGCTAATTGGATTTGCTGACGATAATTAACAATCTTTTGCTTGGGTGAATGATAATTCAGCTGATAAACATCAGATTGTAATCGACGCTGATACTTGGTCAGATACTGTTGAACAACGTTTCGTAAATTAGCCTTCAAGTTATCGACCTGTTGAATATACGTTTCGTATAATCGTTTCGGTTGTCTAAAAACATATGATTGCTGAATTTTAGTTAAACGCTGTTGAAGTAATGCCAACTTATCACGGAACGCAGTTATAATTCGTTCCCTAAGGTTAACAATGTTAGTGATTTCATCGGTTAAAACTGGCGTAGCTAATTCAGCAGCCGCTGTTGGCGTGGCCGCTCGGACATCGGCTACTAAATCGGCAAGTGTCGTATCAGTTTCATGACCAACCGAAGAAATTACCGGAACCCGGCAGTTATAAATGGCTCGGACAACGCTTTCTTCGTTAAATGGCCACAGATCTTCAATCGATCCACCACCACGGCCAATAATCAACGTATCGAAATGACTGTCCTGGTCAACTCGGTGAATTTGTTTAACTAGATTATCGGCCGCGTTGTTACCCTGGACAATTGCCGGGAATAACACGATCTGAACGATCGGATACCGCCGACGGGTGGTGACGATAATATCACGGATCACGGCGCCTGAACGGGACGTAATCACGGCAATCCGCTTTGGAAAATGCGGTAATGGTTTCTTATGAGCAGGATTAAACAGGCCTTCCTTAGACAGCTTTTTCTTCAACTGTTCATAAGCTTCGTATAGTTCACCAACACCCTGAGGTTCCATGTGATCGACATAAATCTGATAACTGCCTTGCGGTTCATAAACCGAAATCCGACCGGTAACTAGAACCTTCATCCCTTCTTCAGGTCGAAATTTAACGTGGGAAAATTCGGAACGAAACATCACGGCACTGATCTTGGCGTGGTCATCCTTTAAACTAAAATATTGATGAGCGTTGGGGCGATATCGATAATTAGATATTTCACCCATTAGGTACACTCGACCTAAATAAGGATCATAATCAAATTTTCGCTTGATGTACTGGCTAAGGGCAGTTACCGTTAAATACTTGTGATTAGTCATCATTTCGACTCCATTCGGTTAAGTCAACAACTTGCTGCATTAATGTAGCAACCGTCATCGGGCCAACGCCACCGGGGACCGGTGTAATCAAACCAGCAACTTTAGCGACGCTCTTAAAATTAACGTCACCGACTAATTTACCGTTGGCATTCATATTTTCACCAACATCGATTACGGTTACACCGGGCTTAACGTCATCACCGTTCAATAAATTAATGTGACCGGTTGCACTAATGATTACATCTGCCTGTTTAGTAAAATCACGAATCGGTTTGGCATAGTGATTAAGGTCCGTTACCAACGCACCAGCGTTAATTAATAAACTAGTCATTGGTCGGCCCACGATGCGACTTCGACCGATTACAACTACTCGACGGCCACGTAACGGAACGTGATAATGATGCAGCATCGTCATAATCCCCTTGGGCGTACATCCAACTGGATAGTTGCTCTGACTACCTTCGAATAACTGACCTTCGTTCAACGGATTGACCCCGTCAACATCTTTGCCAGGATTAATTGCAGCGTTGATCACCCGTTCGTTAATGTGTTTTGGCAACGGTGACTGAACAACGATTCCGTCAATATCATCATTTAAATTACACTGCTGGACTAGGTTTAACAACTGATCCTGGGTTGTATCAGCAGGTAATCGTTTAACGATTGACTTAATCCCTAATCGTCCGGCTTTTCGATGCTTTAAATTCAAATACATTCGACTAGCGGGATCATTACCAACTAAAATTTCAACTAACGTGGGCACCACACCTATATTACGTAAAGATGCCACGTTTTCTTTGGTTTTTAAACTTAATTGTTTAGCTAATTTTCGACCATCAATACGACCATCAATAATAGACAAAAATCAATCACTACTCTCATAAAGACTAAATCAAGTTTATCATACTTAGTTTTAGATATGAAAAGGCGGATTTATAATTATAAATCCGCCTTACATTATAATATTTATTTAATTTTATTGCCTAAAACACCATTAATAAAACGACGAGAACGATCATCGCTGTATTCTTTGGCTAATTGTAATGCTTCATTCACGGCAACTTTATCAGGAACTGCCTCTACATTATCGATTTCGTAAAAGGCAATTCTCAAAATGATTAAATCCGTCTTAGCAATTCGGTCAATGGTCCAATCGGAACTTAGGTATTTGCTAATCTGGTCATCAAGGGCCTTGCGATCCTTGTTTACACCATCAACCAATTGAATCAGGTATTCAGGATAATTAGCATCCTGACTCTTAATTAATGCCTGAAACAATTGAATCGGATCAGCTTTGGGATTAGCGTTCATCGCGAACAGTGTTTGAAACGCAACCTCACGGATACGATGTCTAGTTAAATTCAATTTTGTTCACCCTGATTATCCTTAAATAAATGGTTTGGATCAACATGAGATGTTTTCTTCTTCGGTACGATTCCTTCAACATGAACATTAACCGTACCTACGTTTAATTCGGTCATAAACAACAGTTGTTGTTTAACTTTATCCTGAATTTGTAAGGCAACTTTTGGAACCGAGTAGCCATAATTAATGTACACATAAATATCAACGATCAATTCATGGTGCTTATTAAAAGCTAAACGAATTCCTTTGCCCCATTCTCGATGGCCAAATAATTCATTAACGCTCGTTGCTAAGGAACCGCGCATCCGGTTGACACCCTTAACCTGTACAGCAGCGATGCTGGCAATAATTTCTAAGACACGGGGTGCGATTTTAATTTTACCCAAGCTAGATTGACCCGATTTAAGGGTTATATTTACGTCTTCAGCCAAAGTATCACCTCATTAAATAGACGCGGCTAAATAATCATTAAGCTCTTGAAACATAGGTTCCGTCCTGCGTGTTAATAACTAACTTCTGGCCATTAGTTACAAAGAACGGAACTTGAACTACTAAACCAGTATCCATAGTAGCTGGCTTAGAACCACCTGATGCGGTATTACCTTTAATAGTAGGTTGAGTTTGCTTAACGGTCAAGGTAACGGTATTAGGTAATTTAATTCCTAAGATTTTACCATCAAATTCAAATAGAGTAACTGGTAAATTAGGCTTTAAGTACTTTAAAGCAGGCTTAATGTTGGCAGCCGGAACGGTAACCTGTTCATAGGTCTTGGAATCCATGAATACATAACCAGCACTGCCTTTGTATAAGTACTGCATAGCATGATCAGTAATGATTGCCTGAGGTACTTTTTCACCAGCACGGAAAGTTCTTTCGATTACAGACTGATCCTGAAGATTCTTAATCCGAGTACGTACAAAAGCACTACCACGGCCTGGGTTAACGTGGACGACCTTAATTAAACGCCAAACGGCATTTTTGAGAATAATCGTCATACCAGGTCGAAATGAATTTGAAGAAATTTTTGCCATAATATGTTCATCTCTTTAAAAATCAATAATAAAAAGGGACTCATAAGTTGGGCCCCTTTTGTCATAATAAATTCTAATTTACTTTGCGGCTTCAGATACAGGGTATACTGATACTCTCTTCTTACGACGACCCATACGTTCGAATCGAACTACACCTTTAATGGTGGTGTATAAAGTATCATCCCCGCCTTTCTTAACGTTAAGGCCAGGATATACACGAGTACCACGTTGACGATATAAGATAGAACCGGCGGTAACAGTAGATCCATCGGCAGCTTTACAGCCTAAACGACGACCAATTGAATCATGGGTGTTACCAGTAGAACCAGTACCTTTATGGGTTGAGAAGAACTGTAAATCCATTACTAATTTCATGTTTTACACCTCCGTATATTTTAACGAATAATATTTAATTTTATATAACGATGATATCGATCAGCAATCATTTTGATCCCTAATTCAAAGCTTTGTAACAACGTCTGAACTTTTAATTTTTTAACGTAGTCATGAACTTCAGGAATTTTAACGATTAATAAACCACCATTCACTTGATCTTGTTTCACCTGAGGCTTGATGCTAGCAAGTGAAGATAAACTATTAACGGTCGTGATCGATAATGCTGATACAGCTGCACAGACAATATCATGTCCATAATTAGCTGAATTAGCGTGACCAATTAATTTAAAGCCGTTAATCAAATGATTGTGGTAAATAACAGTTGCTCTAATCATAATAATTAGGCATTAACTGCGCTGATCTTAACTGCTGTATATGGTTGACGGTGACCTTTCTTAGAATGATGGCCCTTCTTAGCATGATAACGGAAAAGGGTAACCTTCTTGTTTTTGCCCTGCTTTACAACAGAACCTTCAACGGATGCGCCGCTAACGGTTGGAGTGCCAATCTTAACAGATTTACCACCAACGAATACGACGTTCTTAAAGGTAACCTTGTCACCTTTTTTGGCGTTAAGCTTTTCAACATAAACGGTGTCACCTTTGGCAACACGGTACTGCTTACCGCCAGTTACAATAACTGCGTACATTTAAGTGCACCTCCTTATTAATTTACTTAGACTCGCCGAATCAAGCGCCTATTAAATTAAATAGAACTTAAGCTCAAAATCGTGCGGTTGCAGCTGTGGGAAGTCCACAATTACAACAATTTAAGTATACCTGGATATTTATTAATTATCAACCTGAAAATAAAAAAGACATGAGTAAAACTCATGTCTTTCATAGGTCAATGTCGCAGGTGGGGTTCGAACCCACGACCCACGGTTTAGAAGACCGTTGCTCTATCCAGCTGAGCCACTGCGACATAGTGACGACACTTAATATTGTATTAAATTTGGCTTACAAAGTCAACTCTTCATCAGTCATTTAAGTGGCTTCTGGCCATATTTTTGATTAAAAGCCTTAGCAATTCCATTTTTAGTCAAGCCTAAATCACTTAAGCCCAACTTCAGATAAAGCTTCCACGAATACATTAAGTCATTGATGTTGTGGTTAAAGTAGCTATCATAAAGCATGTTTTTAATTGCTAAATATAGTTGACTAAGGTATTTAGTCTTTTTACGATCACTTAACCGATCCAATTCTTCATCAGAGGTCAATACGATTTGGTTCCAATTCTTTAAATTAGCGATTAAGAAGAAATGATCAAGGCCCTTAACATATAAGGACAGGATTTGTTTCTTTAAATGAGCGTCTTTCTTTGGAACTTGGTTATAATACCAGCCAATTGAATCCGCTAATTTAGCCAATAGGACATCTAGAACAACGTATGCGTTCTTGACTCGAACCATTGGTAAATACCTGAACCGACTGTGTAATTCTTTTTCTCTGTGATATAAAACCGATTCCTTTAACATTTGAGAAACGTTCATTACTAAATTACTCCTTCTCGTTAATTTAACATTAACTGATCAAGATTATCTAAGTACCATTTACGTAAAAAGTCGTAGTTCAATAGAATATCAAACCATGAATAATCCTGTTTTGAATCCTGAACGACAAGTCCCCAGTGTTTGTCTTGATCTGGATAGATATTAATCAAAATATCATTACTTAATCGAAGCTGGGCACCGTTTTGATGGTATGACTTTAACATATAATGGTGCTTTGCCGCAACGATAAACAATTTATCCATGATTCCAGCGGGTAATTTAGACGAAGCAAACTTATAAAAGCGATCGTTGTCAGCATTTAAAATACTAAGATCAACGTTGAAGTCATAATCCTTTTGTAAGAACGTAGCAAATTCAAGTAACGTACCAGCTAACCGTTTAATCTTATGCGGATCAACTTGATTATAATAGTCCACGATGAATAATTCGGTTAAAGCGTGACTGTCGAAACGTAATAATTTGCGATCTAAATTAATGTAGAAGAGATTCTCGTGATTTCGGGTATCTTGATAATAAGCTCCGCCATCGCCTTTAGCCTGCAAATCAAAACTGAAGATAAAGTTATCCTTGTCACCAAGAACTTTTGCGACCTGGTAAAGTTTCATCTGGTCACTTTTTAGGCTTAATCGAGCACCTAAATTATGAATTGATAATAACCGGTTCATAAATACAAGGTAATAATCTTGGGCACCATATTGATGCGGAAACTGAACGTAATGGGTATTCAATTGATATGATACTAATTGTTTAGCAGCTGATAATAATTCAGAAGGATGTTCAGTTGTAATTAGTTGATCAATCAATTTCGTAAATTTAATACCGTTTCTTAAGCCCTTTTTAATTGATTCGTTGTACTGTTTTAAAACGGGTTGGTTAGTTATATTTTTCTTATCCATGATTAATCTTTGCCTCCGGCTAATAAGTTGGAAACGTAATTATAATATAACTGCTTATTATTGTCGTTAAACTGGCTTAAATCACCAAAGTATTTTTTAACGCTTTTCTTTTCGTAGTCAATGACGGTATTTTCAGTTGATAATTTCAACATTTTCTGTTGATTACCCTTAATTCTGGCTTTAGCGTCATCGGCTTGCTTATCGAGGTTCGATAACTTCTTTAATCGACCGATAATCTTAGCGTATTCAGCATTAATCCGGTTCGAATTCCATGGCATTCGGGCCTGGGACTTATTAGCCTTTAAATCCGCTTTTAATTCTGTCTCTTCATTACTTCGCTTATCTTGAGTCTTTGCCAGTTCAGTTAAGCGGCTATTCTGCTGTTGAATGGCCTTCATATCCTGGGTATCAAAATGCTGATCATTAAAAGCACGCTTTAACTTAGCAAATTCTTTATTATCAAAATTAAATTCAACATTAATCACGTCAAGGCTGCCAAAAAGTTTATGGCCCCACCAATCACCAAAGTAAACTTGGTAATGGCCTAACTGATCTTCATAATAATAGAAGAATGGATAAGTCTTTTTTAGATATTTGATTAAGCGATGACTTAAATGATGGCTTAATTCAGGCCGTAAATCCTTAACCAACGTCTGATAATTATTACTATCGGTATAACGTCGCTGTTTCATAACGTGGTAGTACTTGGTAGTGTTTAATAATTTATAAACCAATAAGTCATCATCTTTATCCAAAGCATCTTGAAGGCGCTGTAAATATTTAGATTTACCAGCTAAGCTTTGGGATAGCGCTTGATCACTTTTTTCATCGATCTTTTTAACGTCTTGACTCATGTTTACTTCAACTTCTCCTCATCAGAAATTAGTACTTCTTCAAATAATGCTTTAATTCCCAAGCTGACACTTGAAGCCGATAGGAATTAAACTCGAAGGTCTTAGCCGTTATAAACGTATTAAAGAGTTTGGTCCCCAATGCGCGCTTCATAATTGGATCGTGCTTTAATGCGGTAATAGCATCCCTCAGATTATCAGGCAGGTTATAGATGTGGTCCGCAATTCTTTCTTGAGCATCCATCCGATAAATATTTCGGTTAATCCCTGCTGGTGGAACGATCTTATTACGTAAGCCATCTAACCCGGCTTCCAATACACCCGCAAAGGCCATATAAGGATTGGCCGTCGGGTCAGCACTCCTCAATTCCAATCGAGTTTGAATCCCTCGTGAACTCGGAATTCGAACTAACGGTGAGCGATTACTAGGTGACCAGGCAATGTATACTGGGGCTTCGTAACCAGGAACCAAGCGTTTATATGAATTAACAATTGGATCACCGATTGCGGTAAATCCTCGGGCGTGCTTTAAAATTCCGCCCAAGAAGTAATAAGCAATCTTGGATAGACCTAACTTGCCCTTTGGATCATAGAAGACATTTTTATGGTGCTGGAATAACGACATATTGATGTGCATCCCAGAACCATTAATCCCCGTAATTGGTTTAGGCATAAAGGTTGCGTATAAATTATGTTTCTTAGCAACGGCTTTAACGACCAATTTAAAAATTTGAATATTATCAGCCGTATTTAAAGCATCCGAATACTTAAAATCGATTTCGTGCTGACCAGGTGATACTTCATGGTGAGCCGCTTCGACGTTGAAACCGATGTCTTCTAACGCTAGTACCATATCACGGCGACAGATTGCCCCTGTATCAGCCGGAGCTAAATCAAAATAACTGATGGAATCATTGGGCTGTAACGTTGGTTTGCCATCCCGATCACGCTTAAAGAGAAAGAACTCTGGTTCGGGTCCAATATCCAAAGACGTAAAATGAGACCTTTTCATGTCCTTAAGAACCCGCTTCAAATTGTTACGGGGGTCACCCATAAATGGCTTACCGTCCATAGTGTATACATCACAAATGATCCTGGCAATTCGGCCACGATCAGGACTCCACGGAAAGATCATCCAAGTTGATAAATCAGGATGTAAATACATGTCACTTTCTTCAATTCGAACAAATCCCTCAATGGAAGATCCGTCGAACATGATCTTGTTATTCAAAACGTTTTCTAATTGGCTAACCGGAACTTCAACGTCCTTTTCGGTCCCGAATAAATCAGTAAACATTAACCGTAAGAAACTAACGTTATGATCTTTAGCCATCTTACGAATATCATTTTTTGTATAGTTATGTCTGGTTGCCATTTTATCGGTTCGCCTCCGTCTTTTTACCTAGCCAAGTATCGATCTGATTACACATCGGCTTTAATTGCTCAGGATGTTGAATTAAATCATACCAATTAACCTTCATCTTATTTCTAAACCAGGTTAATTGGTGTTTAGCATAGTGCCGTGAATCACGTTTAATCTGAATAATGGCATCCTGCAAAGATCGTTCATGGTCAAAATAAGGATATAGTTCATGATAACCGATACCCATTCCTGCAGGTAGCACACTACCACCGCATTCGTAAAGCCATCGGGCCTCTTTCAATAATCCTTGCTTGACCATTTTATCAACCCGGGAATTAATCCGTTTGTACAACAACTGTCGATCCGTATTAAGGCCAATGATTAAGAAATCCAAGCCCTTTCTTGGCACTAATTTCTGTTCAGAAAAACGATGATGCGTCGTTAGATAAACTTCAAGGGCTCGAATTACCCGGCGTTCATTTTGGTATGGTGTCTTTTCAGCGTACTTTGGATCAACCTTATTTAGCCAGTCCCATAGGGCTTGCTTACCGTGTTGATCACCATACGACTTTAATTTACGTCGGGTCCCAAAGCCTTTGAAGCGATCACCACCTAGATTTAAATTGTCCAAAAGCGCCTGCAAATATAAGTTTGTACCACCAACGATAATTGGCAGATGACGACGCTGATGGATAATTTGAATCCACTTTAAAGCATCGTTAACAAAATTAGCGACGGAATAACGCTGATAAACATTTCGAATTCCGATTAAATGATGAGGGATCCCCTGACGATCCTTTGGCATTAATTTTGCGGTACCGATATTTAAGCTTCGGTAAATCTGCATCGAATCGCATGAAATCACTTCACCGTTATAACGATGCGCTAATTTTAAAGATAATTTAGTTTTACCAACGGCGGTTGGGCCAACAATCAATAAAACTTTTTTCATTATTTAGTCTCCAGATATTAATTCTCGGAAATAAAAAGAGATGTTTATATCTTAAACATCCCTCTTCTTGGTCTTACCAGTCCAGTTACGGTAACCTTCTTTTAAGATATATAATTTTCGGTAACCTTTCTTATACAGATAAACTGCAGCTCGTGAACTTAAAGCTGTACTTTGATCATATAAGTAGACTGGCATATCACTACGAATTCCATTATAAAAAGTTCTAAACGTTGAGAACGGAATGTTCCGGGCCCCTAGAATGTGGCCCGCGTTAAATGCTTTTCGTTCACGTAAATCAACGATTTGAGCTCGTCGTTTGCCCTTAACGAATTGCTTTTGAGAAATAAATTTAGCAATTTTATGAACTCGAATGTGGTTAATTACTGAGTAAACAATCCACGCAATAATTAAAATTAATAAAACAATCGTCAGGACAAAATTAGTTGATACTAATAAATCAGGCATCTATAAATGCTCCTTATTTGTCCCAAGATGATTTATTTTTTGATGATTTATCGAATTTTAATGCTAATGATCCAGCACCAATGGCACCAGCATCGTTACCTAACTGAGCTAACTGAACCTTAGTTGAGTCTCGTACCGGCGGGAACGCATTTTCCTGGAAGTAACGAGTGGTTGGCTGTAATAACGTATTTCCGGCGTTGGAAACACCACCACCGATAATAATGTTACTTGGGTTAAAGGCGTTCGCAACATCGGATAATGCTAAGCCTAAGTAGAAGCAAACGCGGTCAACAACCTGGTTAGCTAAGATATCACCGTTATCAGCTAAGTAAAAGACTATCTTAGAAGTAACTTTCTGGTGCTTATCTTCTAACTGCTTTAAACGAGATTTGCCAGTAGTAAACTTTTCAGCCATGTCATGAGCAATATGTACAACACCGGTAGCAGAAGCATATTGTTCTAAACAGCCACGCTTACCACAGGTACACATGTAGCCACCAGGCTTGACACAAATGTGACCAATTTCACCGGCATCACCATTACAACCGTGTAATAAGTGACCTTCAGTGATGATACCACCACCAACACCGGTACCTAAAGTAACAAAGACGATATCCTGGTCTTTACTACCGGCACCACGGCGGAATTCACCTAAAGCTGCAACGTTGGCATCGTTATCCATGATTAACGGTAAGCCAACGCCCTTTTCAATTACGGACTTAACCTGATGTTTGTCGCCCCAGTTTAAGTTGTAAGCACCATAAACGGTACCAGCTTTATTATCAATAGTACCAGGGGTACCCATGCCCATACCTAAGAATTCATCTTTAGTATGGTTAGTCTTAGTCATTTCGCTATTAATCGACTTAGCAATATTCGGTGCAATGTGATTACCATTATCTGAGGTATCGGTCTTAATACGCCACTTATCAATAATTTTACCGCTTTTTTCTAAGAAAGCCATCTTGGTAGTGGTTCCACCAAGGTCAATCCCAATTAATAATTTATCAGCCATAGTCAAATTCCTCCTATTGATTTGTGATTTTTCTTAGCTCGACGTACTTCATATCTATGCTCGCGGGTCAAAATCAATTTTGCTTGCAGAAATTGTTTTTGCGATATGACGTGAGCTCGGTATAAATGATCGATCTCAATGGCCATTGCTTCAATATCCCACATTCGCTTACCGACGTAAACGAGAATGCCGAATTTTTCAAGTAATTGCTGAACATCATATAACGTCTTCATTGTCCCACATCCTTTGTCAGATTGCATTATGAATAGCCGTTATTACGCATTAAAGCCTCGGTACAGGATAATCCCTAATACTATAATTAGCGTAACAGCTGCAACGGCTCCTTTGATAGAATTATGGTCCAAACGATGCGGAAGACCAACAATATATGCACACAAAAAGCCTGCGATCAGACCACCAATATGGCCGCTAATGTCTATTCCGACGGTTAAGAAATCGCTTACTAAATTTAATAAAATAAAAATAACGAATAACTTCGTCATTTGTCGAATAGCTGGATTCCGCCACGCAATTTCACCGATCATCATAAAGGCACCTAGTAAACCAAAGATGGCCCCACTAGCACCTACTGATATCGAAGTATTAAACGCGAAGCTGAACATGTTTCCAGCTATTCCAGAAATCATAAAGATGATTAAAAATCGTAGATGACCAAAAAGTCTTTCAATCTGAACACCTAAATAATAAAACGTAATTCCGTTAAACAAAATATGTGTGAAATTAAGGTGAATAAATATTGGTGTAACGAAACGCCAGTATTGACCTTGAATAATTAACGGATTTACTTTGGCTCCAAATCGAATCAGATTATATGGATTATTAGTACCACCCGTAACGGACATTACTAGGTACACTAAAATCATTATCCCTAATAATGCTTCAGTTATGTATGGTCGATCTTTAATATTAATCACCCAATGCTCCTTTTATTCACTAATAACTTCATTAACGCTTAAATCCCATTTATTTACGGACCATATCGGACGAACAAAAACTTGTAACTTACGAGCTAAAGCAATGGTATCACCATGATACTTCTTCAAGTAACGATCATAATAACCGCCACCGAAGCCAAGTCGGTCACCTTTTTTAGTAAAAGCAACCCCAGGAACAATCATTAAATCAATGTTATTTGCATTAATTACATGATTTTTAACAGGTTCCAAGATTCCGAACCGATCTCGCTGTAACTTCGTATCTCTATCATAATAGCAGAACACCATCTTACGTTGCGATAACGTTTTTGGAATAACCACTGACTTATGATCTTGCCAAGCGTGGCGAATGATCGGCATCGTTGGAATTTCGATCGGCGTACTCATCGTGACGGCAACCGTCTTTGCTTGTTGCCATTTTTCATTCGTGAATAAACGATGATACAGCTCTTGATAATTATAATGAGAATGTTTTTTTAAGCGTTGAATAACTAGCTTACGAGCAGCTTGTTTAGTCATTACAACCTCACTAGATAATAAAAAAAGGTTTGGGTATCAAATCCCCGACCTTCTTATTTAACTTCACGGAATACCGTAACTTTTCGTTCACGTGGACAGTACTTCTTTAATTCTAAGCGGTCTGGATTGTTACGACGGTTCTTAGAAGTTAAGTAAGTACGTTCCTTCTTGCATGAAGTGCATTCTAAAGTAATGTTTACACGCATCAAGATTCACCTCGAACTTATTTATCTATACTTTATTATATTATCATCTTTTACCCACTAATACCAGGGTGTCAAACAAAATTACTTAACAGCAATAAATGTTTTAGGCTTGAGACTTAGCGGCAACATCAGCCCAATATGCCTTGTAAATTTCCTTAGCCAAATTAATGTTATTGGTTTCAGCACTTTCTGGTAAGTTAGGAATTGCTAAGGCAACGACAACCTGTGGATGATTAGATGGTGCAAATGAAGCTAAGCTTAAAGTAACGGTCTTCTGATGATGGAAATACGTTTCGGCAGTCCCGGTCTTAGCAGACACTTCTGGATGAATTTGGTCTAAACTAATTCCAGTCTTATATGGGTTAGTACCATGAACCACTTTGTATAGACCATCTTTAACGACTCTTCGTTCAGCAGCCGTCATTGGAATTTCGTTTAAGACGTTTGGTTCAACGGAGTATTCAACTCGACCTAATTTACCGTCATGACCAGTTCCACGAATGGCCTTAACGATATGCGGCTGGAGACGATAACCACCGTTAGCGATCGTTGACATGTACTGAGCTAACTGAATCGTCGTGTAAGCATCATAGTTACCAAATGATTCATCCAATGCCTGCTGAACATCACCAGGGCCACTAGGACCTTTAATCCCTGTCGTTTCACCAGGTAAATCGATCCCGGTCTTAACACCTAAACCGAACTGGTTGAAGTAACCACGTAAAGTATTAAAGATCGACGGACCGACAGCATCAAAATTACCATCGTAATGATAATGGAAATGAGCTTCCTTCATGGCTAACTGCATCATGTACGAGTTAGATGATACTTCTAAGGCGTCTGAAGCGGTAACTGGGATATCAGAACCACCACCATGGTTAAACCATGAATACTTCGTGGTTCCGTTAGTGGTGATCGGTTTATCTTCCATCGTACTGTTAGTTGGTGTAATCACGTGATCCATGAAAGCACCAGATACCATAGCACCCTTTACAACGGATCCCATAACAATATCACTGTTAATTGCACCTAAATCGTTAGGTGTTTCCTTACCACTAGATGGCTTTCGGTTAACACCAGCCATCCCAATAATGTCACCATTATTAGGATTCATAACAACTGCGTAAGCACCGTTGGATTCACCAACGCCACCTTGATCAGCTTGTTTTACTAGTCGTTGTAACTGTTTTTGAAATTTACCATTGATGGTTAATTGAAGGTTATCACCCTTCTTACCACCATATTTCTTAACTTCACTTGATACTTTATTGCCACCCATAACTCTAACCTGAGTCTGTGACTTAGTACCTCGAAGTGCTGGTTCATATTCTTGTTCTAAGAAGCTTTGACCAACGCTATCATTTCTTGAATAACCTTCAGAAGTCAATTCATTAACTTCACCACTAGGCAAACCAGCCTTTTCACTTGAAACAGTTCCGGCTAAAGTCTGAATGGATTTACCCTGTGGATATTGACGTGACCAGCTAGTTCCGACGTGAACACCTAGCATTTCTGATAAGTGTTCACCAACTTCAGCTAATTCTTTACCTTTAACATTCGAACTCTTGATGTTAGTAGTTGACAACTGGTACGCACCGTTCATCGTTCGATATATTTCAGCAGCATTCTTCATTTTTTTAGTAAAATGAATTTTGCCACTATTTTTAACATAACTTAATTCTCGGTTATAAGTTTGACTTTCGGATTTCTTATTGACGTTAATCTTACTCATGACTGCTTTAGAGTGAGCCGGACTTGCTAAATAATAATCAGCCTTCTGGCGCTTTGTTAATGCGGCTTTAGGAACCTTAATAAAGTCACTTAATCGATTAGCGGTCTTATACATCTTACTTGGTGTCTGACCAAAATTCTTGGTGTATGTAATTGCTCGATGACTTTTATTACCGACCAATAAACGGCCTTGTGAATCATAAATCATCCCTCGTTGAACATTTCCCGTTTTAATGGTGTTATCAGAACGATTAACTTCAGCCCTAAACTGTGGTCCGTTTAACACTTGTAAATATGCTAACTGACCAATTAAAACGGCAAACAGAAGTCCCACGACGACAAAAATAAAATTCAGTCGAAACGGAATTTTAGACTGATCGTGGTGATTCTGATGATGAAAGATTTCTTTAATAAAATTATTCAAGAAAATAATCTCCTTCACATTTCAGATCTTAGCGCTACGGATAGATTTATAATGACTCCTATAACATGTAAAATAATCATCGTTACTTAAAATCATGTCGGAAAGCGGTGAAATAAATGAAAAAGTCCACCCATAAAAAGGTATGGCCTCTACTAATTTGTTTTTTATTACCAGTATTCATTATGGCATTTTACTTTGCATATCGCAATATGTCGCCCTTTGGTAATCGAAGTATTTTAACGGTCGATCTAGGTCAGCAATATGTTGATTTCTTTGCGTACTTTCGCCACACCCTTTTAAGCGATCCTAGTGGGCTCTTTTATTCTTTTTCAAAAGCATTCGGTGGTGAAATGTTTGGCACCTGGGCTTATTACCTGATGTCACCCATTAATCTATTACTCCTCTTATTTCCAACTCAACACTTACCGGCAGGTATTCTAATCGTTACTTTGATTAAATACGGATTATCCGGATTAAGTTTTGGCTACTTATTATCCAAATCTATTAAACCGAATTCAGCGTTAACCATTATGTGGTCCGTAATCTACGCCTTAAACGGCTGGATAATCGCCAATCAATTAAACATCATGTGGCTTGATGGCATGATCTGGTTACCCTTAGTCGTCTTAGGGATCCATCAAATTTTTAACGGGCAACCAACGAAAACGTATTTAATCGCCATGACCCTAGCAATCATTACTAACTATTACATCGCCTATATGATTGCCTTATTTACAGTAATTTACGTAATTTTTAAATTTACAACGTCATCACTTAACGCTACTCAATTAAAATTCGTTGTCAAACGTTTATTTCTCGACACGTTTTACAGCTTTTGTTTAACGGCTTGGTTAACGTTGCCAACCCTTGCATCACTAAAACAAGGCAAAGCACACTATAGCTTCCCACATGTCCGTTTTACATTTGAGTATTTTCCATTCAAAATGTTCAGTAAATTATTTAACGGGGCGCTAGATTTTAATCAGCTTCCAAATGGTTTACCGAATATTTTTGTCGGTAGCGTTGCTCTAATTAGTTTTTTCATCTACTTAAGTCGGCACGACATCCCACTCCGACAAAGATTGGGTAGCTTCTTAATTACTTTAATCCTTATTTTATCAATGTGCTACCGACCTCTAGACCTGCTATGGCACGCCGGTCAATTCCCAATTTGGTATCCCGATCGATTTTCGTTCATATTTTGTTTCTGGATCATCTGGATCGCAGCTCACGGTATTAATTCATCATACTCAGTAAGCTGGATAACGATGATGATAATCGTAGCTATTCTAGGTTCACTCATCATCTACGTCTTTCTTAACCTACCTAAATTTCCGTTTATCTCACCACTCAACTTTGCAACTGGAATCTTATTTCTATTGATAACTTTCGTGTTGTTGATATATACACATAACGGGACCCGATTGTTTTCATTTGCGCTGATGATTCTGTCAATCTTTGAAATGACGCTCAACGCTAACAATTCATTAAATAACCTGAGTTACATTAGTAACGCTAGTTACACTAAATACACTGAGAATTTAAGCTATGCAGTTAATAAAATCCATTCTCGTCAACCCAATCGAATTGGTAAAACGTTCTATCGATCCAAAGATGATCCGTTTAGCAACAACTACATTGGCGGTGACGCTTTTGACTCATCACTTGAATACACAACCCCGAAATTCATGGAGCAGATTGGCCAACCCGAAGGATCAGGCTTTGTAACGTACACCAACGGAACATTATTAAGTGACCAACTCTTGGGATTCCGCTATTATCTAACGAATGACAATCATCAATATAATAAATGCGTGATTAACCGACCGGACGTAATAAATTATCCGGAAATTCATCGGGATAACAACTTAGTGATTCACAAGAATTCCAATGTCTTACCACTCATTTTTCCTACATACCCAAAGGCGCTAACGGTTAAATTAAATCAAGGTCCCATAATGAATCAGGAACGATTGTACCAGGCCATTACTAATCGGAATGACGCTAGATTTAAGCCCTTGCTATTTAATTCAGTTCGGCAAAATAACCTCAGAATTCACCAGGGACAATTAATCACGAATAATCCTTTAATTCATGGCACCTCAAATTTAACCTTAAGACCAAAATTAAATCATGCTTACTATCTTTTAATCGGTCCTCAAATCAACAACAAGGATTGTAAAATTACCATGAATGGCCATGAATTACTGCCTAATACTGCGTACAATCACCCAATTATTCTAAACATATCTTCAGGAACTAACGTTAAGCCCATTCACTTTCAAATTCAGCCGTTTCAATCTAAATTGGATTTAAGGCCTTTCCAACTGTATCAGCTGAATAAACAACCCATAAAGCACCGTTTTATGAACCACAGCCACGTCCACATAGTTAACAACCGTAAAGTTACCGGGTCCTTTAAATCAACGGTCAATCAACCGGTGATGGGAACCAGTATCCCAGCAACTAACGGCTGGCATCTCAAAATTGATGGTCAATCACGTAAAATCTATAAAATTGCTGGTGAATTCATTGGTGCCAAGGTCAAACCTGGTAAACATAACGTCAAACTAACGTTTACTCCGCCATATCTACCGTTAGGATCATTGATTACGTTACTAACAATCTTGGCAATGTTATTAAAGTATCTTATGGATAAGACAAACAAAAAGCCTGATCAATAATCAGACTTTTAAAATCATATTTAACGAATTAGTTATTCAACTTTTACGATCTTAGCTTTCATGACACCGGCAGGAATCTTAATATCAACGGTCTGACCCTGCTTCTTACCCATTAAGCCTTTTGCGATCGGTGAATCGTTAGAAATCTTACCCTTTAATGGATCGGCTTCAGACTGACCAACGATTTCGTACTTCATGGTGGAGCCGCTCTTCATATCTTTAAAGGTTACAACTTTACCGACGTTAACAACATCAGTACTAACGTCGCTGTTATCAACGACTTTTGAGTATTGTAACATGTGTTCGATGGTCTGAATCTTACCTTCTAATAGACTTTGTTCATTCTTAGCGGAAGAATATTCGGTGTTTTCTGATAAATCACCATATCCCAAAGCGATTTTAATTCGTTTAATAACTTCAGGACGCTTGTGAAGACGTAAATCATCTAATTGTTTTTGTAATTTCTGTTTACCTTCAGCAGTCATTGGGTATGTTTTTTCAGCCATAACAGCCATCCTTTCCAAATCTATACGTTATTATTACTTTTTATAATTAATGTACCTCGTGATAATTACCATGTGATTTTAAAATTGATCTAATTTTAGTGGTCAAAAGATCAATTGCAACCTGGTTTTCACCACCTTCAGGGATAATAACATCAGCATACCGTTTAGTTGGTTCGATAAACTGATGAAACATCGGTCTGACGGTCGCTAAATACTGTTGAATAACCTGCTTTAAAGTCCGGTGTCGTTCATGGAGATCACGATGAATTCGACGAATCAAACGAATGTCATCATCGGCATCAACATAAACTTTGATGTCCATCAAATCTCGTAAACGTTCACTATAGAGTGCAAAAATACCTTCTAAAATGATGACGTCACAAGGTTGCTGATGACGAGTCTTAGAACTTCTGGTCAATTTACCGTAATCATAGATTGGAATATCAACCGGTTGATAATTCAACAGTCGTTTCAGTTGGCTAATTAACAGGTCCATATCAAAAGCGTTCGGATGATCGTAATTAACACCACGACGTTGGGTCATCGTCATTTTGGACTGATCCTTATAATACGAATCTTGATGTAAAATCAACAATGAATTGGAATTCCCAACTAACCGATGGAAAATGGCGTCACTAACGGTAGTTTTACCACTTCCGGATCCACCGGAAACGCCAATTAAAACGGGACGCTTTTGCTCTTTTAACATGTTCTTAAACGACTCCCTGATAGCATCTATTTCTAAAACGAACTAATCAATGTGCTGGATGACGAACCGGTCGTTTGGTTCCTCCAGTTCTTAACTGATTAGTAATCTTCTTCAAACTCATCGAAGGCGATAACCAGTAATAACCGGCTTTTAAATTCTTCACGTCGTGCGATTTAATATAATAATTAAACGCTAATCCATTGCGAACAACCTTCCGCTGCTGAAGTAATGAACCGATCTTTCTGTCAGACGCACCCAACGGAACTTTGACCTCAATAATTTCATCACTGTGTGGCTTTAATGGTTTTAACGATTCTTTCATGTAATTACGACCTAGTAAAAATAGACAGAAGCCTAAAATTACTAAGATCACAATTACCGAAACAATTATTTTTTTACCAAAGCGACTCGGCGGACGATGTGCTGAGTTAGTTTGAGAGTTCAAGATGCATTCCTCCGTTAATTATTGTAATTTCTATTTAAATTAGGAGCAAATAACATCTTTACTATCTGATTTGAGCGTTAAATTTACTCTTAAGATCCTTTTGAATCTTATCAAAAGCTTTGTTAACCGTGGATTCAACCAAAGTATGCGTTGGATTCTGGAATACTAAGTTGTATGCTAATGACTTCTTGCCAGCAGGAACGTGCTTACCAGTATAAACATCAAATAATTTAACCTGAGTCAAATCCTTACCACCGCGTTGCTTAATCAAGTCAATTACGGACTGGTTACTAATGTCTTTATCCAAGAGTAAAGCAATATCTCGGCTAATTGCTGGGTACTTTGGTACAGCTTGATACTGCTGAGAACGCTTTGGCATTGCCATTAGTTTATGAAGACTTAATTCAAAGACATATGCCGGCTTAGAAACGTTAAATTCATGAGCGACTTTCGGATGAACTTCACCGATCATCCCAACGTGCTGACCACCAACGTATACATCAGCGGTTCGGCCTGGGTGCATTTCAGGATGCTTATCAGTTGCTTTGTATTCAACGGTTCCAGCAACGTCCATTTCACGTAAGTACATATCTAAAATGCCTTTTAACTGGTAAAAGTCAACGGGCTTAGCCTTTTGATACCATGAATCAGCATCTAAGGAACCAGATACGATTGCAGCGACATGCATTAATTCAGTTGGCTTCTGCTGGTCTTTAGAAGAACGTAAGAATACACGACCCTGTTCAAATAATGTCGTATTGGTAACCTTATGAGCCTGATTATAAGCAACGTCATCTAATAAGCCACTGATTAAGTTCATTCGTAAAGCAGCATGGTCCACACTCATTGGATAAAGTAACTTCGTTTCATAGAAATGATCGTCTGACATAAACATGTGAGCCTTTTTAACGGTGGTCAATGAATATGAAATGGCGTGACTTAATCCGGCACCTTCTAGAACCCGACGTGATTTACGGTAGGTCTTTTGCTTTGGTGATAATTCACCAGAGGTTAAAGGACCACCAGGTAAGGTACTTGGAATGTTGTTGTAACCATATAACTTGGCAACTTCTTCATATAAGTCAGGTGCAATGGTAATGTCCCAACGACGTGCAGGAACCGTAACTCTGAATTGATTACCAGTAATTTGATCTTTGAAACCTAAGCGGCGGAAGATATCAACAACCGTGTCTTTAGATAAGTGAGTCCCTAAGACATTATTAATGCTGTCTAAGTAAACCGTAATTACTTTTGGTTCAACCTTCTGGTCATTAACCGTAATAATACCGGAAGCAACCTGGCCCTTTGAAGTCTGGTTTACAAGTTGAGCGGCATCATCTAAAGCTTCACCAACTCCGGCATGGTTAATACCACGTTCGAAACGCTTGGATGATTCAGTATGAATGCTGTGACGACGAGAAGTCATTCGAACCATAATTGGATCAAAAGCGGCTGCTTCCAATACAATATTCTTCGTCTTAGAATCAACGTTAGCTTTCAAGCCACCAGAAACTCCAGCTAAGGCAACAGGTTGTTTAGCATCAGCAACCACAACATCCTTAGGATCCAACTTAATTGATTTTTTATCATTATTAACAACGGTTTCGCCCTGCTTAGCGTGACGAGCAACCAATTCATGGCCTTCTAATTTATCTAAATCAAAGGCGTGAATTGGCTGGCCATACTTAAGCATAATGTAGTTAGTGACGTCAATAACGTTGTTCTTAGGCTGGATACCACAGTTCCATAAACGAATCTGTAACCATAATGGACTGTCATGAACATCAACGTTATTGAGAACCCTTAACTTATAAATTGGGGCAACCTTTGGATCAGCTTTGCTTTTAACTTCAAACTTAGCCTGATGGGTTGGATCTTCATTGACACTTGGCTTAGTGAAGTGTGGCTTCTTATTATAAATGGCGGCTAATTCATGAACAATCCCAGTCATGCTTAACATGTCACCACGGTTAGGTGTAACTGAGAGATCAATAATCTGGTCATTCATGCCTAAGTAATCATAAACCGGAGCACCGATCTTAGCATCATCAGGTAAATAGTAAATACCATCCTGCCATTTCTTTGGAACAACGTCCTTATCGAAGCCGATTTCGTCTAAGGCACAAAGCATCCCGTTTGATCGAACACCACGCATTTTGGCACGCTTAATCTTAACGTTACCATTAACACCAACTCGGGCGCCGTGAATCGCGGTAATCGCCTTTTTGCCGGCTCGGCAATTAGGTGCACCACAAATAATCTGAAGTGGTTTGTCTGCACCAACATCAACTTGACAAATCTTTAAGCGGTCAGCATTCGGGTGCTTCTTACAACTCAAAATTTTGCCGACGACTAACTTCTTCATACCCTTACTAGGTTCAATAATGTCGTCATATTCAACGACGGTTCGTTCAATCTTTTCGGCTAACTGCTTAACCGGAACGTTAATGTCTAAATATTGTTTTAACCAATCGTACGATAACCTCATCGATATTCCTCCTCTGTTGCTTTAATCGAACTGTGATAAGAAACGCATGTCGTTTAAGTAAAAGTCACGAATGTCATCGACACCGTACTTTAACATGGCAAAACGATCGATCCCTAAACCGAAAGCAAAGCCATTTAACTTGTGCGGATCTAAACCAGCATTCTTTAAAACGTTAGGGTGAACGACACCGGCACCTAACATTTCGATCCAACCGGTACCTTTACATACTGAACAGCCTTTACCACCACAATTAAAGCAAGTCATATCAACTTCAACCGATGGATCAGTAAACGGAAAGTAACTTGGACGAAGACGAATATCAAATTCGTTACCGAACATCTTATGAATCAAAAATTCTAAGGTTCCCTTTAAGTCGGCCATGGTAACGTGCTTACCAACGACTAGGCCTTCCATCTGATGGAACTGATGAGAATGGGTTGCATCATCGTTATCACGACGGAAAACAACTCCTGGTGAAATCATCTTTAACGGACCTTTAGAAAAGTCATGTTTTTCTAAAGTTCGAGCTTGCATCCCAGAAGTCTGAGTTCGTAATAACAAGTTCTTATCCGGTGTAATGTAGAAAGTAGCTTGCATATCACGAGCTGGATGATGTTTAGGTAAATTCATTCGTTCAAAGTTGTATTCATCAGTTTCAACTTCGTTACCGTTTAAGACTTCGTAGCCCATGCCGATGAAAAGATCACAGATATGATCCATAACAACCTGAATTAAATGCGGATGACCAGCTTTAACCGGTTTACCTGGTAACGTAACGTCAATCTTTTCAGCCTTTAGTTCATCATTCAACTTAGCCTTGGCTAATTCTAGATTACGCTTTTTTAAGCTGCGGAATAACTGACCTTTAACTTGGTTAGCATACTTACCAACGATCGGGCGTTGACTAACTGGTAATTTACCAATTCCACGTAACGTCTTGACGATCGGACCCTTTTTACCCAGAAGCTGAACTCTAATCTTCTGGTTCAAGGTCTTTAAATCAGTAGCTTGTTTGATTTCAGACAAGCCCTTGTCTCTTAATTGGGTTAATTGATCCTTAAGCGACATTTTAAGATCCTCCTTATTTACAAAACAAAAAAGCTTCGTCCCAGAAAGGGACGAAGCTTCGCGGTGCCACCCTATTTTGCCTGTATTATATAATAACAGACACTCTTAACTAGATAACGGCATGACACCGGATATTTTTCGTCTTTTTAGATTCCCAATATCAGTTCGGAAAACGAATTTAGCCAAACGAAACGGTTCTCAGTCAACCCGCTCTTCCTGTACAAAGTGGCCTACTACTTTTTCTTCAAAACTTTTCATCTAAACAATAAAATATTTAGATAGTTAAATCAAGACGTGATTAACTTTAATGTTTATCATCACAGCAATCACACTTACATTGACACCACTTATCAGACCATTGATGAACGGCCTTCATAATTGGCTTCAATTCTTGTCCCTTCTCGTTTAATGAGTATTCAATTAATGCCGAATTGCGGAAGGTTTTTCGTTGAACAATCCCGCACTCACATAATTCACGTAATCTTTCAACCATCACTCGATCACTACATTTTTTAATGATGTTCGAAAGGTTCTTAAAACGAAGCGGTCCTTCGCATAATAATGCTTCAATGATCAAACCGTTCCATTTTTTACCTAACATCGTGAATGTCTTATAAAATTTTGGACATAAATGAAAGGACTTCTTAACCGAGTTATTAGCTTGGGGCATTTTAACGCCTCCTTTAAATCTTAGTTAATAACCGATGTAAATCTTTTCTGACTGGAGTAAAAAATTCTCGAATCGCCGCGTAGTCATCAACGAATGACACGATATAACTTTCTTTATACTTTGGCCTAGCTAACGTAAAGCCCCACATGTGCTTTAAAATAATGTCCTTTTCTTTTGGACTTAATTTAGTAATTCGTTCCGCATTTCGTAAAGCGACTCGCGGATGAATAAAAGCATGGGTGCCTAAACTAAACTTAGTGGTTCGCCAGTTATAATAGAATAAATCATGCAATAGACCACCCCTAGCAGCAGCTCGGGCGTCTAAATGATGTTTTTTGGCAATCAAATAGCTAACGTATGATACGTAAATACAATGCGCCAGACGATTAGAATGGTGATGATGCGTAAAATGACGGAGTTTTAAAACGGCCGGATTGGCCAAAAGGTCACTGACCTGTTTTAAATATCCCTTATCATGTCTCCACTGGTTAGCTTTCATTCAATTCACTCCAGTTATTTAATTAACTCAAACATTAAAATTCCGGCAGCCACGGCAACGTTCAACGATTCAGCTTGACCTTTAATTGGAATATATAAGTTCTTTGTGGTTAACTTCAGTAACTGTTTTTGCATCCCATTACCTTCGTTACCCATTACTAAGCCAAATCGATCCGATGGCTTGACCTTTCGATAATCGATTGCTTCCGGATCTAAAATGGTTCCGTATACTGGAACGTGATTAGTGGTTAAATTTGTAATCCAATCCTTCAGATTACCGTTAGCAAGCTTCAAATGGAACTGGCTGCCCTGCATTGCTCGAACAACCTTTGGATTATAAGGACTTGCCGTCCCCAAGCCAAAGATCACACCAGAAAAGCCAGCAGCGTCAGCGGTTCTTACCATTGTCCCGATATTACCTGGATCTTGAACCTGATCCAATAGTAACCATCGACCATCTTTGACCTGTTTAGGATCAATCGATGATGAATCAGGCATCTGAACGATTGCAAAAATCCCTTGGGGATGAACCGTTGAACCTAACCGTTTAGCAACCCGATCAGTAATTAAAATCAAATTTTCAAAACGGTTTAAAACGTCTCGATGTTGATTTAATTGTTCAGGAGTTGTTAAAATCCATTTGATCGGCTGTTTAGTTTGAATTGCGGTTCCAACTAAGTGCCAGCTTTCAATCAAATAGCAGCCAGTTCTACGGCGTTCGCTCTTTTGAGTGAGTTTACTCCACTCTTTAATTTTTTTATTTTGAGTTGATTTAATTTCTTTCATGTATTAATGTCACCTAACATCTTTTAGCTTACCATACAATATATCCATTTAGCCACTCAGAGATTTGTTATAATTAAGTTGATTTACTTTTATAAGGAGGTCGTCCGTAACATGTTAAAAACAGTTCGAATGATCGTCAGTGGGCGTGTCCAAGGTGTTGGCTTCCGATGGGCTGCTAAGCAAGTTGCCGATGATTTAGGCAACCGGCTACGTCATCAATTTAATTGATGGTACCGTGAAAATCATCGCTCAGGCTCAACCATTAGCCATGAAGCGTTTTATCGCAGCCGTTAAAAGATCACCGACACCCTACGGACACGTTTCACATGTAGACATCGAGCCAATTACGGACCGTAATTACAAATTCTTTGGCGTTAAATAACGTTAATTATACACTACATTAGGAGGATTTACTTAATGAAAAAAAATATCAAACACCTTAGCGTCCTGGCAATGTTAGGCGGCTTAATGCCACTGCTAACCGGTTGTGTTAGAACCACTTCCAGTGGCAAGCCATACGGTTTTGTATATGATTACTTAGCCGTTCCTGGTCAGAAAGTTATGAACCTAATCGCCCAATACGTTGGCAGTTATGGTTTGGCCATTATTGTCTTGACCGTAATCGTCAGATTAGTCTTAATGCCGTTAATGATCAGTCAGATGAAAAAGATGACCGTTCAGCAGGAAAAGATCAGTTTTATTCAGCCTCAGTTAAAGGCTATTCAAAATAAGCTTCGCCACGCTAGAGATCCTCAAGATCGTATGGCTGCCAACCAAGAAATGATGGCCTTATACCGAAACAACGGCATTAGTATGGTGGGTGGAATTGGTTGCTTACCGTTACTAATTCAATTGCCAATCTTTGCCGCACTATACGCAGCTATCCGTTATTCACCAGAATTAGCCCACACCACGTTTATGGGAATTAGCTTGGGTCAGAAGAGTATTTTACTTGCTGTCCTGTCATTCCTAATCTATGTCCTTCAGGCTTACATCTCTTTAATTGGAATCCCTGAATCACAGAAAAAGCAGATGAAGATGATGATGTTATTTAACCCAGTTATGATTTTGATCGTAACCTTTAGTTCACCAGCTGGATTAGGTCTTTACTTCTTCATCGGTGGAATCTTTGCTTGTATCCAGACGTTGATCATTAACCTGTACCGTCCACGAATTAGACGTAAAGTTGTTGCTTACGCCAAAGCTCATCCGGTTAAACCCGTTAAGGTTACGCCTAATCATTCCGCTCAACCGACAACGACTGGTAATGGTTCATCTAATAATGATCCAACACTTGCCAAGATCCACGAATTAAATCGTGAACACAATCAAGCTATGAAAAATCATAATAAGTAAAACAATTTATATAATATTTAAGGGCAACTAAAATAATTATTTTAGTTGCCCTTTTTAGTTACCCAAATTAGGTAAAACAAAAAAGCCCACAGAATCCTAGGCATTCTGAAAGCTTCTTTCTCGAGAAATTTAATTTACTTTTTGTTAATGATTTCTTTGCCATCATAGTAGCCACAGTTAGGGCATACAAAATGAGGCTTACGTAAAGCACCGCAGTTAGGGCATGGGCTTAAGCCAGGCATGTGTAACTTGATGTTAGTACGACGCAAACGCTTACGTTCTTTAGAAGTTTTTCGTGGTGATACTGCCATCGTTTAGCACCTCCTTCTGCTTAAAAAATATCCACTAGTGAAACTTTTTAAGCCTTGCTCATTTCTTTTTATTATTTTTAGAAAAATAATATTTCAATTTAGCAAGACGTGGATCAACTTTTTGATGGCCTGCCGTCTTTGGATGTTCATATTGATCCTCTGAAATAACGCTCCAACCATTCCCTTTGGGCATGATGTGATCACGTTTTTCTTTTGGCGACAAAACCTTAGTCGGAATTTGAAGAATAATATTATCAATGATTGACTTTTCAAAGTCAATTTCATTATTTTGATCAGGAGTTAAAACCGTATCCCCTTCGGGATGTTCCTGTAAATACGGCTTGATGTCAGACTTAGTCTTGACATAAATTTCTTTATAATGGAAATTTAACGGCAGTTTTACGGGAACTAACGATCGGCTCGATGGAACTACTAATGAACAGTTAACCTGAGCCTTTACGACCACTTTATCAAAATCATATTTAACTAGACCGTTAACTTTAACGGGACTAGCAGATAAAATTTCATCAGAATCTCTTGAAACTAACTGATGCGATAAAGCCATCGTTCTATGAATATGAATCGGTTCATCCAACGTTGATAAGCGTTGCCAAGACCACTTCATTACTAATCATCCCAATTCGACAAGGATAATTATAACCTATCGTCAAATTAGATGTCAAGGTGATTTCCTTGATACCTATTTGATTATCGGGTGTTGATACAAGTCTTCATAATGATGAGATTCCATTTGAAAAAGCATCCCTGCTCTAAAATCCCATTCAAGATATTTGTTTAACGCATCCTTAGTGACGTTCGTGATAATAGGTACCATAACCTGTTTCTTAATCTGATTTAAGTACTGACGGCCCTTTTTATCAAAGCCCAGGATCCTTAAATACGATTCTGTTTTTATCGATTTCCAATCAGTTTTAGTTAAACCGATTAGAACATAAAAACATAATCGCAGAAGTGTTGAATAAGTATACCGTTTCGTTTTAATGAACTGAATAAATTCTTTAAAGGTCTTGGATTGAATAGCACCCTGCTTTAAACGATGCTCAAGGCCCTCTCGCATTTCATAAATCGATTGTAAATCAGCCAATGACGACTCAATAATCCGGTAACGTAATAGTGGCCAAAAAGTGTTCCAATTAAACCATGGTTGCTGCATCAATTCGATGCTGGATTTTGGCATCCACTGGCTTACTGAATTTAAATTATGGTCATTAAATAACGATCGACGAATGACCGCTGAACTAACATATTTAGAACTTTGTTCAGCAACCTTATCATTATGACCAGACGAACGTAATATCGGTTTCAACTTAAATGAGGCCTCTAAACTACGCTTTGCTCGGGCGTAATTTAACGCCAATAAATCATTGGGACCGGTAATTTTTAATCCCGTTTGTTGATAAAAATTCTGACGGATTAACGTTGCGTAAGTAGCTCGGTAATTCTGAAAAGCCTGATGATCACTACTGACCTTAATCTGAGCCAAATGATCAAAATCCCAATTCGAATGCTCGCACCCAAACGCTAACCACTGACAATCAAGTTGCTTGACTAACTTAACGGCTTGAAAAGCAAAAATGTCAGCCGGTTGAACAACAAACTGAACTGGTAACTCAATCACTAAATCAGCACCAGCAGCTAACGCCATTTGGGTTCGCTGCCATTTATCAACGATTGCTGGAATTCCACGCTGAACCCAATTGCCACTCATTACCACCACCACTAAATCGGCATTGGTAGTTTGTTGAGCCCGTTTAATTAAGTAACGATGTCCATTATGGAGTGGATTAAATTCAGCAATAATCCCAACGGCATTCAGCATGGTTAATTACTTTTCCCACTTGCTAACGTCAACGTTAGGTGCATCGGACCATAACTTTTCTAAATCATAGAAGTCACGGGTTTCATGCTTGAAGACATGAACGATTACACCACCTAAATCGATTAAGATCCATTTGGCGGTGCTCATCCCTTCAACATCTAAAACGTCAACGTGGTTCTTTTTGCTTTGATCAATGACTGAATTAGCAATGGCCTTAACCTGACGTGAATTCGATGCGTCCATGATTACAAAGTAGTCGGCTAAAACACCGATCTTACGCATGTTTAAAGCAACGATGTTATGGGCTCGCTTATCAGAAGCCGATTTAACGACTAACTTTAAAATTTCATCACTGTTACTCATGATATTCCTCCTTATTTAACTCCGGAACCGGGAACCCAGGCGTTATAAGTATCTAACGTCTTCGGGAACACATTCTGATTATTCTGGATTAAGTATTCTAACGTATGCTTGGTCTGGTAAGCAACACCCTTCTGTAAATTCTTAAAGGTGATCTTACGAGCTAAATCAACGCCAGGGAAGTCTCGACCCATTTCAATATAATCAGCCATGTAAACGATCTGCTGGAGTTTAGTCATGTATCGATTACCAACGGTGTGGTACTTAACGGCGTCTAGAATTTCGGCATCATTAATACCCAGTTCATTTTGAACAAAGTGCCAACCGACCATTCCATGCCAGATCGGGTTGCCATACTGAAGTAAAATGGGATCCATCTTATATTTCTTGATGGCTTTAATAAAGTCCTTTGCCGGACGCTGTTTGGCATAATCATGAACCAATCCAGCAATACCAGCTCTTTCAGGATCCACACCATACATTTTGGCTAATTTAATGGACATCTGTTCAACTCGTTGACAATGTTCAAAACGTGGCTTACGTAAAGCATGAGCCATTTTCTTTAATAATTCATCACGACTATTATTCGGAACTAAATTTTCGTGATATTTTAAAATAACCTTAGTGATAAAGCTGGTGCTCCTTTATATATTTACGAACTGAATCCGGAACTAAGTAACGGATTGATTGGCCCTGATGAATATAACGTCTAATTAACGTTGACGAAATATCAACGTAGGGTACGTCAACCCAGATCACCGGATATAAGTTAGACTTCACTGGATAACCGGCACGCTTAACTCCGACAAAATGAACTAAGTGCAACAAATCATTGATCCGGTACCATTTTGGTAAATAGGCCACCATGTCACCACCGATAATGAAGAAGTATTCATTCTCGGGATGTTCATGAGTTAACTTCAGCATCGTGTCGTAAGAATAACTGGTTCCACCACGACGAAGCTCTTCTGTTTCTAAATAGAAACGGGGGTTGGACCGAATCGCTAATTTAATCATATTAGCTCGATCCCGGCCATCAATCGCGAATTTACGGTCAACGTGTGGCGGATTAGCATCTGGCATAAACGCAACCCGATCAAGACCCAGCTGCGTCATAACCTGATCAGCGATCAATAAGTGGGCGTTATGAATCGGGTTGAACGTCCCACCCATAATTCCGATTCGGTGTTTCGGAATGTCTTTAACGGTTTCACTTAATTCTTTAATCTTGGGCGTGACGGACGTCCGTGCAGTTCGTTTCATATTAATTACCTCTAAATATTAGCAACGATCTTAGACAGTTTCTGATATTTAGCTAACTTAGCAGGCTTAAATAATACTAACGTTTTACCTAATTCCTGAACGACGTCAATTGAACTGTGGCCTTCAATATATTTCTTAACGTCGCTAGTGTCTTCGCCAGAATTAGGAAGAACTTTGATCTTAATTAATTCCCGCTTATCCAAGGCTTTAATTAATTCATTTAACCACGTTTGGGTCATGCCCTGTTTACCAACGGAAAAGATTGCTCGCATCTGATTAGCACGAGCTCGTAAATAACGTTTTTGTTTACCACGTAAATGCATATTGGTACCTCTTATCTATATCATTGCTCGACGAATCATAACAGCAACACCTTTAGGTGCCCAGCCGTCAATCACGATGTTGGCGGGAATGGTAATCCAACCTAATCCCGCAATTACTAGATCACTCCGGTATGTCGTCTTAAATTGATGATGAATTAATGGCGGAAAATCTTTAATGTACTTATGACTAGGCGGTGTTAATAATTCACCAACGTGTCGTTTATAAAATTCATCAGCATTGGATAACTTAGTTCGATGAACCAGTAACTTATTATAAACGTAAACGGTTACTGGACACTTATCACGACCCTTTAAATAGTCAAAACGACCTAAGCCACCCATAAAAATGGTTTGCCCCGGATTCAACTGATATTCACGAGGCTTGATTCTTTTTTTCGGTGCAGCGACCTTTAGATCATTACCCTTTAAATAATGCGTAATTTGAGTATTGTGAATAATTCCTGGCGTATCAATCAGATGGTGACCATCAGATAACGGGATTTTAATCTGATCCAACGTCGTTCCTGGAAAACGGGACGTGGTGATTAATTCACGCATCCCAGTATTATCACGGATAATCTGGTTAATTAACGTGGATTTACCAACGTTGGTGACTCCGACAACATACACATCTCGACCATGACGATATTGATCAATCTTCTCCAGTAAATGATCAACCTGCTGATCCGTTTTTGCTGATACCAGTTCAACATCGACCGGACGAATACCGGCTAAATTAGCCTGCTGACGCATCCAGTCCTCTAACTTACTTAATTTAAACGATTTTGGTAAGAGATCTGACTTGTTACCAACTAACATAACCGGATTATTACCAGCAAAACGATTAATCCCAGGAATTAAACTTCCGTTAAAATCAAAGATATCAACCATGCATACTACTAATGCATCGGTGTTTTGAATTTGGTTTAATAATTTTAAGAAATCATCGCTGGTTAAACTAACTGGTGCAATCTGACTATAATGCCGTAATCTGAAGCAACGCTGACAATAAAATTTGCCACTCTGTTTATTCTTTTCATACGCAGATTTCGGAATATAGCCTAGCTTATTCGGATCTTTGGTTTGAATTGGTGCACCACAACCAACACAGCGCAGTACATCATCGTTATTCTTAGTCATTAATATCCCCCCGCCAAATCATTGTTTGACGATACTTTCGTTTTAAGATGTGAAAAATACGACGTTCAAAGAAACGATTGATTCGGGTATTCCATTTATCAGTTTTGATCAATGGTTGAACCCAAATACTTTTTACGTGGGCATTATGTGCAGCCCAAATATCAGTCATTAACTGGTCGCCAACCATAACGACCTGCTCTTTTTTTAAATGGTATCGATGTCTAGCTCGGGTAATCCCGAACGCAGATGGCTTCATTGACCAGCTAACGAACGGTAAATTTAACCCCTGTAAAGCTTTTGAAACTCGGTGATGAGTATTATTAGACACCACTACCAATTGAATCTGATGATGACGTAGATAGTCCGCCCAGTGCTTTAATTGAATCGTAGCGTCGGGATTATTCCACGCGATCAGTGTATTATCTAAATCTGAAAAAATGGCAGAAATGCCATGTCGTTTTAATCGAGCTGGTGAAACGTTATAAATCGTCTTGACCATCCACGTCGGTTTGAACCAGTTAATCATAAATTACGCCTCAAAACTACTTAAGACAACAAAAAAGCTTTCACCTTAATCATAATACAGGCAAAAGCTTTTTTTAATCCTTTTATAATTCTTTTAAATTATAAAGATTTCTTAGCTTGTTCAGCTAAAGCGGTAAAGGATTTAGGATCACGAACTGCGATGTCAGCTAACATCTTACGGTTAATGGTAACCTTAGCAGCCTTTAAACCGTGCATGAATTTGCTGTAACTCATACCGTGCTGACGAGCTGCGGCATTGATTCTAGCAATCCATAAACGACGGAAGTTAGCCTTGTTCTTACGACGGTCACGAAATGCGTATTCGCGTGACTTCATAACCTGGTCTTTAGCAGTCTTAAATAATGCGTGTTTAGCGCCTTGGTAGCCTTTGGCTGCCTTTAAAATGCGCTTACGACGTCGACGAGTGGTATTTCCACCTTTTACTCGTGGCATTGATAATTCCTCCTAGATATAAATCCGATCAATAACTCAAATAATTAGTTATGTAACATCTTGTTGTAAGTCTTAGAAATAGTCTTGTTGGCCATTCGAGTACCCTTTAACTGACGACGCTGTTTCTTGGTCTTACCATGGAAACGGTGGCTAGTCTTGGCATGACCACACTTTAACTTACCACTGGCAGTACGCTTGAATCGTTTAGCAATGGCACGGTTAGTTTTAATCTTAGGCATAATTGTAATCCCCCTTAAACTATTGATCTCAAATTATTGTTTTTTCTTCATATCGATAGGTGATAACATCAAGAACATGTTACGACCATCCATCTTAGGTTTCTGGGTTAACTTAGCAACGTCCTTTAAACCGTCGTACATCTTATTCAAGACGCCACGACCGATTTCTTTATGGGTAATTGCTCGACCCTTAAACCAAATGGATACTCTTACTTTAGCACCCTTATGAAGAAAGCGTTTAGCTTGATTTCTTTTGGTATCAAAGTCGTTAGTATCAATGGTTGGACTTAATCGAATTTCTTTCATTCGAACGGTTCTTTGACGCTTACGGGCTTTCTTAACCTTTTTCTGTTGCTGGAAACGGAATTTTCCGTAATTTAAAATTCTAGCAACCGGTGGCTTAGCCTGTGGTGCAACTAGTACTAAATCTAAGCCAGCGTCTTCAGCCATCTGTAAGGCTTCTTTAGTGTCTTTAATACCAACTTGTTTGCCGTTTTGATCAATCAAACGAACTTTGTAAGCTCGAATTTTCTGGTTCATAATTGTACGGCTGTTACGATATTGTCTACGTATAATTATCCACCTCCAAGAATTTCTTATAAAAAAATAGCGAGTACATAAAGTACCCGCTATTTATTAATTCTATTATTATAAACGATTAATAAGAATTAATTGAAAACGACTAGCCCGACGACCGAAGTTGTCAGGCGAGAAGCGGGAACTCCTACTTGATTTCAATCACAACATTTATAATAATATCAATTATTGACCTGATAGTCAATACTTATTTATTCATTTCTGGAATAAGTTGCGATATCGTGCTTGATGATCTTCAAGAAATCAGGAACACTCATTTCCTTACTGTCTTTATGACCGTATTCACGAACTGATACCTGGTTGTTAGCCTTTTCCTTATCACCAACAACTAAGGTATAAGGAATCTTCTTGGTCTGTGAATCACGGATCAAGTAGTTCATCTTTTCGTTACGGTCATCTAACTGAGAACGTAACTTCATGCTACGGAACTGCTTGTCTAACTTCTTGGCGTAGTCACCATCTTTATCCATGCTTACTGGGATAATACGAACCTGATGAGGTGCTAACCAAGTCGGGAATTCACCTTTGTACTGTTCAGTTAAGTAAGCAACGAAACGTTCCATAGTGGATACAATACCACGGTGGATCATTACTGGACGGTGTAACTTACCATCTTTACCAACGTAGTGTAAGTCAAAGCGCTTTGGTAACATGAAGTCTAATTGAATGGTGGATAGAGTTTCTTCATTGCCTAAGGCAGTGTAAGTCTGAACATCTAACTTAGGGCCATAGAATGCAGCTTCACCTTCCTTTTCAACGTATGGTAAGTGTAAGTCATCCATGGCACCCTTTAACATGCTCTGGGACTTGTGCCATAAGGCATCATCATTAAAGTACTTCTTGGTGTTGTTAGGGTCACGGTAACTCAAACGGAAGTGGTAGTTATCAATGTTGAAGTCATGGTAAACATCCATCATTAACTTCAAAATACGTTTGAATTCATCCTGAATCTGGTCAGGTGCAACGAAAGTATGACCATCATTTAAGGTCATTTCACGAACACGCTGTAAACCTTGTAAGGCACCAGATTTTTCGTAACGGTGCATCATACCTAATTCAGCGATACGCATTGGTAAATCACGGTATGAACGAATGTGCTGGTTATAAATTCGGATATGACTTGGGCAGTTCATAGGACGTAATTCTAACCATTCACCGTTATCCATCTTCATTGGTGGGAACATGTCATCACGGTAATGAGCCCAGTGACCAGAACGTTTATAAACATTTAAGTTCATTAATACTGGGGTATATACGTGTAAGTAACCGTTAGCGATTTCTTTATCAACGATGTATCGTTCGATTACTCGTCGAATGGTGGCACCATTTGGCATCCAGTAAGGAAGACCTTGACCAACTTTTGGATCAACGAAGAATAAGTCTAACTTATTACCGATAACACGGTGATCACGTTCTTTAGCATCCTGAATCTTAGCCAATTCAGCCTTTAAGCCCTTTTGCTTATAGAATACGATTGCGTATACACGTTGAAGCATTGGGTTAGAGGATTCACCTTTCCAGTAAGCACCGGCAACGTTAAGTAACTTGAAGTACTTAATGGCCTTAGCATCGGATAAGGCTCCGTCCTTAGCGTAAACTAACTGGTCATCAACCTGATAGAACGGAACTTTACCATCATGCTTTTCAGCAAAGGCACGAACGATTTCAGCCTGGTATGGATCACCATCAACCTGGTTCAAGGCGTCTTTAAGTGATAAGACTTTACGTTCTAACTTAGTATCATTCTTAACGAACTTGTTCATTAAGTCAGATAATGGCTTTAAGTCATCGGAGTTGACCTGAGTACCTTTTTTATCAGTATCAACGTAAAAGCCGTTCTTTTCAGAACCACTTTCACCGAAACGAATACCTGGGAATGTCTTAGCTAAAGCGGCCTTTAAGAAGATAGCGGCAGTATTCTGTAATACTGTTAAGCCATCTTTAGAATCGGCAGTGACGATCTGAATCTTGCCACCCTTGTTTAAAGGCTGATCTAAATTGACCCATTCGCCATCAACCTTAGCGGCAACGGCCTTTTTAGCTAAACTAACTGCAATTGACTTAGCAATCTTACCTGCAGTAACGCCAGCATCAAATTTTCTAACGCTATTATCAGGGAATTTAAAAGAAAGTTGAGACATATAAAACCTCTCCTTTTTAAAATACGGTGGTCCCAGACGATACTAAAAAATCCCTAATGCAACATGTGCATTAGGGACGTCTTTCAATAATTAAACGCGGTTCCACCCAAATTTCATCCATAACCTTTTACGCTACTACCCGTAAATAACAGTTATGAACACTCAACTAGGATACTAACGGATCCATGATCCGGCTCAGAATTTCCTCTGAGCGCTAATAAGAGCGGTGGTCTAAATTCCGGTATAAAAGAGCTTCCATTCAAGGCTCCTTCTCCCTGGATACCTAAGGATTTAAATCATATCTCTTAAAGTTTTCCTCGTATGGTTATATTTAGCCATTAATTATTAGAAATGTCAAGAGGATTTTGAATTAATTTAATTATTTTGACTTGGGTTCCTTCGGTTTTGTCCTAACATTTGATATTCATTGGCTAGGAAACGAATTCTTTCCATAATCCGCTTAGCGTTCAGCGGATCTTCATCACCACGCGTATCGTATGACAAACGGGTCTTAGCAAAATCGTTCATGGAAAAGTTAGAACTAAAGAACGTTGGCATTTCATTCTGCATTCTGTATTCTAGGATCACACTAAAGATGTCATCCCGGATCCACGATGACATCACGTTAGCACCAATATCATCAAGCATTAAGACGGGGGCCTGTTCAATCGAACGGATCTTACGGGCGGTACTGTTATCTGAAATCGAAGCCTTCATTTCAACGGCAAAGGTCGGAAAATGAACTAAAGCTGATTCATAGCCATCTTTAGCTAATTTATTGGCAATGGCTGCCAGTAAGAACGTTTTACCGACACCTAAGGGTCCGTAAATATACAGGCCTTTATGATACTTATTAGGATTATTTTCATACTGACCAACAAAATTAATGGCGGCTTCAAGGATCGTCGATCGACTTGAATCGGATTGACTATCAAAATTAGTTAATGAAGCATTCTGATCCTGTTTTGGTAACGCAACCGAATGAACCCGATCACGAAGCGCTTGTTGTCGTTTTACTTCAGCAGTATGTTCAGTCGGCTGATAAGCAATACTGATGGAGTGGTCATTTAAAACTAGATGCGGAACGTAACCTGGCATTAAGCCCTGCTGACCATTTTTTAATTTATTCTTTTCTTGGACGTATTCATGCAATTTAGGTGCTGAACGAACTAAATTATCCTGTGACATTTCGCTACGATATTTATGGATAAAGGCCTTTACATCAGGATCGTTATAGACCTGATGCATGATTTGACGATAAGGCAGCAGATGATGCTCCTTCATAATCAAATCTAGCGTTCGTTTCATGCCATTATGAACATTTTTCATTTCCTACCACCCTTTCCATGATTGGGCTGATGATTCAATTTTGCTAATTGTTGCTTAATTTTACGCTGGACCTTTGGATTAGTCGGATGCAATTTAACGTGGTAATCCGAGCGGGCCCACTTAGGCAACTTCTGTTTGATTACGGGTTTGCGACGATTGTAGCTGTATCGCCTAGCGTGATTACCCTGCATTTTCTTAATCCTTTTATTCTTTCGTTCGGTAACGCCCCGGTTAAACTTTTCAATTTCGTTCAGGGCTTCAGCAGGTGTATTCACTCCAGCTTGTCCCCAAGCTGCCATAATGTATTGCATATACGTTGACTGCAGAGCTGGCCGGTGTTTCTCAACGATCATATAATAACTCAGAATATTGATTACACCCTGATTGTCACGGAAAGCATGGTTATCAATTAACTGACGAAGGATATTTTCTTCCTGATGCGTAACAATCGCATGAGAATTAATCTGCTTCTTTAAATGATACAGAAACTGAACTGGTGAATAATAGTCAGCAGCTTTGATTAAACCAGCCTTTTCACGTGATACCTTCGGATTCTGTTTAATACTCTGACCCGGCTGAACTTTAAATTTAGTCTTCGACGGGATGCCAGGATTGCCTTGGAACGATTTGGAAATCAGCCATTTAAATTTATTAAAGTCAATCTTATTACTAGTGATCGACGTAGCCTGTTTAATGTAGTTGGCCATTGCCGGTTCATCTAGGCCATACAACGTGTGTTCAGTTAAAATGAGCTGACGATGCCGTTTGACCGCATCGACATCGGAATAACTTTGCTTCATTAAATCTAAAAGTAACTCGAAGTTAAAATCATGCGACTCATTGATGTAGCTTTGGTCTTCCTTAAGACTTGAAGCCATTTTAGCCGTCATTCCTGACCGAATCTGTTTAATCAACGTTGGTAGATCAGTAATATCCTGGTGACCGACATTATATACTTCTAAAAAGTTACGGGTTAAATCGTGAACGTTGTTAAACTGATACGGCTTAGCGATTAAATCCCGACTTAGGGTTAAGAACCGGTGACCACCAACGATCTCCAGTAAACCGATACTTAATAGATCTGATCGAAAAAACTCACGAGCTGAAACCGGTTGAATTAAATGAAAAATATAAAAAGGATGAACCGAATCCTTTTTATAGAAAGTTCTCATTAATCCAGCGCCCTCAACACGTCTCAAAGCCCTTTCAAAGACGTTAATATCCACGTTTAAATAAGCTAAGAGATCACTGATTGGGCGTTTAAACAACGGGTTCTTACTGATTTCACCTAATTGCCACAGTAAATTAGTTAAAGCATAGGCGATTGGGTGTAATAACGGTTGATATAAAAGGTCTAAGGAACGCCGACGAGTATTTGAAAGGTTGTCATCCCTAACGATGATAAAGCCAGCCTTCGGGTCCATATCTAATTCCGGCTTTCTTGACTAGAATCTTTTGCGTTGGACTTCGATTTTGGTTCATCAGCTGCTTGTGACTGCCGAGGTTTAGCCTGAGCAGACTTCTGGTCATTCATTTGATTTTGCTTTTGCTGATGTTCCTTCTTGGTCTTATCACGATCCATAACTTCTTTTAATTCGTGATAAAATTCCGTCATATCTTTAAACTGACGATAAACACTGGCAAAACGAACGTACGCAATTTCATCAACGGATGATAATTCGTGCATAACGTATTCACCAATCCGCCGGCTTGAAACTTCAGTTAAACCAAGGGATCGAATCTTATTTTCAACGTGATCAACAATACTGATCATTTTACTCATTGGGATCGGTCGCTTTTCGGCCGAACGAATAATCCCACGAAGAATCTTTTCACGATTAAATTCTTCACGAGTGCCGTTCTTTTTAATTACTAATAACGGCGTCTTTTCAATTCTTTCAAATGTAGTGTATCGAAAGCCACAATTTTCACACTTCCGACGACGACGAATTACACTGCCACCATCGGTTGGACGGCTATCGATCACACGTGATCCATTCTTATGACAATGTGGACATCTCATAATATCACCTTAGAAATTAAATTTGATGACAATCAATTAATTCTTTGACCTGCGATAACGTTTGCTGCTTAGTACCATCACTATTAATGACCCAATCCGCTAATCGTTCCTTGATACTTAACGGCCATTGACTATCAATTCGAGCTTCAGCATTACTAATCGATAAATGATCGCGTAACATAACCCGCTTTAGCTGAATAACGGGATCACACGAAACAACCAAAATTTTATCAACTAGATATTGATAACCACTTTCAAAAAGGGTTGGCGCATCTAAAACGACGTGCTTTGATGTTCGGCAATCACGCTTTAGTTCAGTGACGATCCCGTTTCGAATAAACGGGTCGATAATTCGAACTAAGTCCCGTAATTCTTGTGGGTGCGTAAAAACGAAATGACCTAATTTACGTCGGTTCAACGTTTGGTCCGAATTCAAATATTGTTTGCCAAAATGCTGAATCATGGCATGTAAACCTGGTTGACCTTTACCTTGAACCAAATGTGTAATTTTATCAGCGTCAACAATGTAAAAGCCACGCTGATTTAAATATTTACTAACGTTGGATTTACCAGTTGCAATTCCACCCGTTAAACCGATAATCATTTAACCAGCTTCTGACATTTAGGACAGAAATGCGTCCCACGTTGAGCAACTTTAATCTTTTTAATTGGGGTTCCGCAACGGCCACATGGTTTACCAGTTCGGTGATAAACGTGTAAATGATGCTGGAAAGATCCTGATTTACCAAAGGCGTTCTTATACGTAAAGACGGTTGTCCCGTGGCCTTTAATGGCCGCTTGAATTTCATTGATAATGTTCTTACGAAGTAATTTTATTTTAGCGTCACTGATCAGATTAGTCTTTTGTTTCGGATGGATTTTACTCATCCACAGGACTTCATCGGTATAGATATTACCTAAACCGGCGATGTGACTTTGATTTAACAGGAACGGCTTAATTTGGCCACGACTCTTGTTCATGATCTTCTTCATGTAAGCAAACGTTAGATCTTTTGCGGTCGGTTCAGGTCCTAATGCCCCCAATCCAGAAACGGTCTTTTCCTGACCGTTCTTAATTAGCCACATTCGACCAAACTTACGGGTATCGTTATAACGTAATTCTCGATCACCGTTTAAATGAAAGATGACGTAATCGTGCTTATCTAACGGTTCACCACTTTTATGAACCATGTATTTACCTTCCATTCGGAGATGGGAAACCAACGTCATATCACCAGTTAATCGAAATAATAGGTATTTACCCCGGCGATCGACCCGCTTGATCTTCTTATTCTTTAAACGATCTTTAAAATCATTTGCGGAAACATTTTGAATCATTTTTGGATAACGAACGTCAACGTGTTCAATAGTAGAGCCCTTAACTAATTCGTTTAAACCTCGTTTAACCGTTTCAACTTCTGGTAATTCAGGCATGTCTTAATAACTTCCTTTTTGAATCTATAACGTTTTTCTAAAAATCGTACCAATTATCGCCATGATGACTTGAGACCTTTAACGGAACCGCTAATTTAACGGCGTGATCCATTACATCAGGGACAATTTTAGCTAATTTAGGAAGTTCGGACTTGGGCGCTTCAAAGATTAGTTCATCATGGATCTGTAATAACATCGTTGCCTGCATATTCTTAATGGCTTTCTCCATCTTAATCATTGCCATCTTAATAATATCCGCAGCGCTTCCTTGAATTGGCGTATTCATTGCGGTTCGTTCAGCAAACGAACGGGTGTGGAAATTATTAGAGTGAATATCTGGCAAATATCGGCGACGATGAGTAATCGTTTCAACATAACCTAGTTTGTGAGCTTTTTCAACGGAATCATGCATGTACTTCTTAACGTTTGGATATTCATCGAAGTACTTATGAATAAAGATACTGGCTCGTTTTCGACTAATTCCAGTATTTCGGGCTAAACCAAAGGCACTAATTCCGTAAACGATCCCGAAGTTAACGGCTTTAGCTTGACGACGTAAGTTCGGCGTAACTTCGTTATTCGACTTCAGTCCGAAAATTCGCCGGGCGGTCGAAGCATGAATATCACGACCCTGCAAGAATTCTTCTTGCATATTATGGTCGCCAGAAATTGAAGCTAAGACCCTTAATTCAACTTGGGAATAATCCGATGACCAAATTTCCCAGCCCTTTTTCCTTGGAATAAAGGCTTTGCGAATCTTTCGACCTTCAGGGGTTCGAACCGGAATGTTTTGTAGATTTGGATCAACCGATGATAAACGACCGGTTCGGGTTAAAGTCTGCAAATAACGGGTGTGAACCTTATGGTCAGATGAATAAACGTCTTTTAATAAGCCATCAATATACGTTGACAGGATCTTTGATAACCGACGGTACTTTAAAATCTTCTGAACGATTGGTGCATCAGGTGCTAAACGTTTCAGAATACCAACCGATGTTGAAAAACCAGTCTTAGTTTTCTTTAACGGTGGCAACTGAAGTTTCCAGAATAAGATTCGACTTAACTGTTTTGGTGAACCAATGTTAAACGTTTCGCCGGCATCTTCATAGATACCCTGTTTTAATTCTTCTAACCGTTCACTATACTTACTCTTCATGTTAGTAAGAATCTTGGTGTTAACCGTAATCCCAGCAATTTCCATTCGTGCCAAGACAAATGATAATGGTAATTCAATCTGAGTATAAAGCTTAGTCTGTTCATGACCTTTTAGTTGTTTAAATAATGGAGCTCTCAACTTATCAATTGCGATTAATTTTCGGGTCCAATGATTGAACAAAATTCGATCATCTTTAGGTAAATGACGACTCTTTCCGGTACCGTAAACTTCACTATCGGTCTTGACCCCAAAATAGCCGTGTAAATTAGCAATCTTACCTAAATCATTTTCGTTTTCACTGGTGTTAAGAAGATAAGATACTAATAACATGTCAAAATCAACGTTATTTAATTTAATGCCAAGTCGATGTAAGCCTACGTAAGTCCGCTTAGCGTCAAAAACGTTTTTAGTGATCGTTTGGCTTTCTAGTAATTTCTTTAATGGTTCAAGCTTAAGTAAATCCACGTCTTTTGAGACATACCAATTACCGGTGCTACCAATCGCAAAACCCACAAACGGTGCTACATGGTAATTAAGCCCGAACATCCCAAGATAAAATTCGACGTGATCAGTCATCTGTTTCATTGCCTGATCAAGATTAGCTTTGGTTAAGACATGATAACTAACCGTTTGGTTAAAGGTGACGTGCATCTGGCTTAAGAACTTACGAAAACCTAACTTCTGGTAAAGTTTAACTAGTTCTTTAGTTTGGTCACCATGATAAGTAATATCCTTTAGACCAATTTTAATGGGTGCATTCCGATCGATTGTAGCTAATTTTTTAGCTAAAAATGCAATTGGTTTATCTTCAACTAAATGCTGATGTAATTTTTTGGCGTGGATGGTGTCAACATTTTTATATAAATTTTCGATGTTACCGTATTTTTTAATTAGTTTATCAGCAGTCTTTTTACCAACCTTGGTGACTCCCGGATAATTATCCGAGCTATCACCTTGCAGAGCTTTCTTATCAATAATCTGACGAGGAGTGAGTCCCAATGTCTTTTTCAAGTAAGCCGGGGTGTAGTGAACCGTATGGGTAACCCCAGTCTTAGAGATGCTAACCGTCGTGTGTTTAGAACAGAGTTGAGTTAAATCACGGTCACCAGTAACGATCCACGTTTGATAACCCGCTTCATCAGCTTCACGAGCTAACGTCCCAATGATGTCATCGGCTTCGTAATTCTTAATCTCGTAACTCTTAATGCCACGAGCTTTAAGTAACTTCATCATCACGGGAAACTGTTCGGTTAATTCCGGTGGCGTTTTGCGTCGGTTGCCTTTGTAATCTGCATATATATTGGTTCTAAACGTTACGCTTCCGGCATCGAAAGCAGCTAAGACAGCGGTTGGCTGGATTTTATCTAGCATCTTACTAAGCATGACGTTAAAGCCATAAAGTGCGTTGGTATGAAGACCCGTTGGACTTGTGAACCGATCGATCGATCTATACAATGCATAGAATGCCTTAAACAGGATGCTATTTCCATCAATTAATAATAGCCTTTTTTTGGACATAGAATTCTCCCTCATTTTTACGCTACCATCATTTTAGCACTATATATTGTACCTAACCACATAACATATCTAGTGTTTAACGATGAGTAAACAAAAACGGTTCTCAGAAATAATTCTGAAAACCGTTATTTTTAATAAATATTTCAAAAATTAATTACGGTTGTTACCAACACCGCCAAAGATTTCTAATAAGCTGATAAAGATGTTAATGAAGTCTAAGTATAATGCCAAGGCACCATTAATAGCTAAACCATTCATCGAAATCCGGTCATGGAAGTTAATGTATAAAGCTTTCATCTGACGGGTATCAAACATTGTTAATAGTGAGAAGATAACCACGGCAGCCAATGATAAGAATAATTCAATCATGCCACTCTTTAAGAATAGATTGACGAGCATGGCAACGATTAAACCAATCATTGCACCAAATAACTGAGTACCTAACTTTGCTAGACTCCGCTTGGTAAATAAACCAACGGCACTCATGGCAACGAAGATACTAGCACTAGATACAAATGCGGTTGTGATGGTAGTCCCGGTATAAGCAATGAAAATACTAGAAAACATCAAACCGGTCAAGGCGGCATAGACCATTAATTCAATAAAGCCAACGACGGCATTCCGCATGGCAGCTCGACCTAAAATGAACGGTAAAATAAACCAGGCAATCAATAAGATCCAGCTCATGCCACCGGTTGGTGTAACTTTCATAACACTACCGGCATAATAAGCAACACCAGCTGAAACTAAAACGGCTAATGCCATCCAGGCATACATTTTAGTTAAAAATGAATTTAAGCCTTCTGATTCATTAACGAGAATCCGACCATTAGTAGGATCAACATCGGGCCGTTGTTCATTAAAATTGAAGTTATTCAATATAACAGCTCCTTTTATTCATGAGTTTCTTTCAATAGCTTTTCATAAGCGTCTTCGTACTTTGGAATATCACCGGCACCCATAAAAATGACGACCTGATGATGATATTTAAGTAACGGACGCATGTCAGTTCCTTTAATTAAAGTACTTGGCTTGGTGATTCGATCAACGACATCCTGTGCTGAGACCTGACCAGATTTTTCACGCGGTGAAGCGTAAATCTTGGTGACGTAGACACGATCAGCACGACTCAAGCTCTTACCAAAGCCAGATAAGTAGGCTTTGGTACGGCTATAGGTATGTGGCTGAAATACGGCGATTAATTCCTTGTCAGGATACTGCTGACGGGCAGCCATGATGGTTGCATCAATTTCTGACGGATGATGAGCGTAGTCATCGATGATTTCCATATCAGCTACGTGGTGATGAGCAAAACGACGCTTTTCACCTTTAAATGTAACTAATTCTTTTTGAACCTGCTTTAGGTCAACGTGTTCCATATGGGATACGGCAACGACAGCTAAAGCATGTAAGATGTTGTAAGGTCCAAACAGATGAATGGTAAAGGTGCCTAACTTCTTATCGTGGAAGTAAGCATCAAATGTTGAACCCTTAGTATCTTTCTTAACGTTCTTGGCCTGGAAATCATCACGGTCATCAGTCCCAAAGGTATAGATTGGAACGTTAGCGGTTAATTTACGTAAGTTCTTGTCATCACCCCAGATAAAGATACCCTTGTGAACTTGGTTAGCAAACGTCTGAAAGGCGTCGACGTAATCAGGGACACCGGTATAATAATCTGGATGATCAAAATCAATGTTATTTAAAATGGCGTAGTCAGGGCTAGTGCCTAAGAAGTGACGACGGTATTCATCAGCTTCGTAGACAAAGAACTTGGCGTTCTTACAACCATAACCTCGACCATCACCAATTAAATAATCAGTGGGCTCGATTGAACTCAGAACATGAGCTAATAAACCGGTGGTACTAGTTTTACCATGAGTCCCAGCAATCGCAATGCTGGTGTAACCCTTGATCATCTTGCCTAAGAACTGGTGATAACGGTAAACCTTTAAGCCCTGGTCCAACGCAGCTTTAATTTCTGGTTGTTCATCAGTAAATGAATTTCCGGCAATGATAGTTAAACCGGAATGAATATTCTTTGGATTAAAAGGCAGAATTTTAATTCCTGCTTTTTCTAACGGTTTCTGAGTAAATGTAGTTTGAGTAATATCGGAACCTTCGACTTGGTAGCCACGATCATGTAAGATCAAAGCCATTGATGCCATCCCGGTACCTTTAATCCCAACGAAATAGTAAACGGTATTTTGTTTCATACTAATCTTCCTCTAATTCTCTGGTTCGCTATATTTATATCATATTAATAATGACAAATAAAGCATTACAGGTTCAATTTCTTATAGTCAGCTTCGGTCAAGTATACATCTCGAGGCTTTGACCCTTCTTGACCAGAAATATAATTATGCTGTTCTAAATCATCAATAATCTTAGCGGCACGATTATAACCAATCGAGAAAACTCGCTGCAATTTAGACGTGGAAACCGTCTTTTCCTTAGCGATGTATGCTAAGACTTGTGGCATTAATTTATCCTGATTCTCTAACTTATTAACGTGTTTTAATAATGATCCTGGGTGGAATACGTACTGAGCAGGTTGTTGTTTACGAGCAAAGCCAGCCACCTTATCAATTTCCTGGTTACTTACATAACAACCCTGTAATCGGATCGGATGGCTACTGCCGTTACCTAAGAACAGCATGTCACCTTTACCCAGCAAGCGTTCGGCACCGGATTGATCAATAATCGTTCTTGAATCAACCTGACTTGATACCATAAATGCAACTCGGGTTGGAATGTTGTTCTTCATTGTACCAGTGATGACATCAACACTTGGTCGCTGAGTAGCAACGACTAAATGAATCCCTGCGGCACGAGCCTTTTGAGTAATTCGTACGATGTAGGTTTCAATCTCGTCACCAGCAACCATCATTAAATCAGCTAATTCATCAATCACGATCAAGATATACGGCATCTTCATTTGTGGTTGATGATGACTTTCAGCTTTTTCATTAAACTGTTCAATGTTTCGGACACCCGCAGCAGCTAACTTTTCGTAACGCTCGTTCATTTCCTTAGTTGCCCACTTCAATGAAGCGGCCGCCTGTTTAGGCTCAGAAATGACCGGTGATAACAGATACGGAATTCCGTTATACGGTGCAAATTCAACGGCCTTTGGATCAATTAAGATCATCTTTAATTCTTGTGGCGTTGCTTTATACATTAACGAAACCAACATACAGTTGATGAACACACTTTTACCGGAACCAGTCGCACCAGCAATTAAACCATGCGGCATCTTTCTTAAATCGGTAACTCGAGGTTTACCCGTTAAATCAACACCTAAAGCGATTGTTAAATCAGACTTACTGTCTCTAAAGGTCTTTGAATTAACAACTTCCGAAAGCATAACCGGACGTGGCTTCGGATTCGGGATTTCAATCCCACATGTGGTTTTACCAGGGATTGGGGCCTGAATTCGAATGTCTTTAGCGGCGAGAGCCATCTTTAAATCGTCTGATAGATGATTGATCTTACTGACTTTAACCCCTAAATGAAGTTTAACCTGAAATTGGGTAACGGTCGGACCGTTCGTCCAATCAACAACCTGGGCGTTCACGTGAAATGCTCTCAAGGTCTTATTTAAGGTATTAGCCTTATCTAAGATCCAGTCATCTAAGCCCTGATCATAATTTCGTTTTGGTGCCACCAATAAATCGTGACTTGGAAAATGATAATTAGAACTGGTCGACGGCTGAATTTCGGGATGTTCATCATCACCCGAATCAGAATCATCAAAATCGCTATTTGGTTGAACGTTAGTTGGATTTTGAGCCACAAAATCAGGTCGTTTGCCAAATGATTCATCGTCACTTGATGATTGAGATTCAACTGACGTATTACTCGACTCAATCATGACATCTTGATTTGAAGACAATGATTTTGTTTCATTATTATTCGATTGACTAGAACCCTCAGAAGCTTTAGATGATTCTGAAATATTGGATTCATTAGAAGCATTCTCCGATTCGTTACTGGTGGCTGCTCCTGACTTTGAAGCCAATTCAGACTTCTTGAACAATTCTAGATTATTCTTAATGTCCTGTTTTTCATCCCGCATAATCGATGAAAAGTCATGGCCTAGAGGTTCAGCACTCTCAGAAGATTCAACGTCAGGTTTTACTGATGAATTAGATGATTCTGACTCTTCATCCGAATCATAATTAGACGACTTGACACCATTTGAGAAAGACGATTCCGAATGTTCAACGGCTTCGGAACTATCCTCAAAATTATTTGCTGATGATGAATCTGAGTTACTACTGGCAAAACTTATTACTTCATTATCCTGGGAATCGGAAGCTTCTGACTGACCCTCAGGTGCCGCATCATTAACACTCTGCTCTGATGAACTCGACTTTTCATTGACTCTCTCATCAGAATTAAAGTCAGTATCACTGACGAACGGACCATCGTTCTGATCTGATTGAGTCGAGTGTATATGTTCAACCGTTTCAAATGAATTAGAACTTTCAGCATTACTGGAACTTGAAGCCAATTTAAAATGAAGACTGTCCGTTCTTTGTGTCGATTCCGATGCGCCTGAACTAGCCAATAAAATAACGTCATCATCACTTGGGCTTAATTCACTCGTTAATTGCTGATAATGAGTATTAATCCGTTCAAATTCCGTTGGAGCGCTACTTGGCTGTTTAACATTCTGATCCGGAGTACCATAATGATGTCGCGGTTTAAATTCAGCAGTCATTCTTGCGATTGGATTATTTTGAAGATCAATGTGACTGGAACTAGTTTTATAAGGCTTAAAGTCATTAAAGTTAGCCCGTTGAACATCACGAGAAAATCCCGTTACGTTTCGTTTACCACTACGGGAATATCTGGATTTACGTTCCCTGATCGCATTAACCTTTTTATTTTTATTTACGGTACCGTCATGTACAAATTTCCGGTAAAAGGCAGGCCCATCATAATGGTTCATTTACTCTTCATCCTTAAATAAAAATCCATTAAATATAATTATTTAAATAATTTGGTAGCCGTTTTGAAATCAAATGGTTCACCGACTTTATATGAGTCCGGTAAAATCAAAGCACCTGGATGCTGCGGAGCGCCAGGAATGCGTAATTCGTATCCGGCACAGATCATCCCGTTACTTTCAACGCCCTTTAACTTGCTTGGCCAAATGATTAAACCGTTTGGCATCATGGCACCAACTTTAGCGACCACGACTTTAATCCCCTGTTTCATGTTAGGAGAACCACTGACGATCTGAACGGTCTTACCACCATCAATTTCAGTTTGGGTAATTTTTAATTTACTGGAATCGGGATGTTGTTTGCAGGTCTTAACGTAACCAACCACAAATCGTGGAATCGGATCCTGCTTCAACTGATCATTGAAGCCAGCGTTCTTAATGGCTTGGTTTAACTTGCTTAAGTCATCGTTAGTTAAATGAATTTCACCATTCTTACCTTTTAAATCGGGTAATACGTGACTAGCATCTAAGAAATTAAAACCTAAAGTAATTTTTTGCTTTGGGTCAAAAATCTTAACGACGTTTTTATTGATCTTAACACTCTGCTGCTTAGTATCTTGATGTAGGATGACAACTAAAATATCACCCATTTGAGAAGGATTATATCCGGCTGCTAACATGTAAAAAACTCCTTTGATCTAAAGATTTTGGTCTTTAACGAATTTGTGTACTAAAATTATTATAACTTATCTATAACAAACCAACATAATTGATTGGAGAATCAGTCATGAAAAAATTAACAAAATTCAGTCTCATATTATTGGGATTAAGTATTGGTATTACGTTATTGAGTACCCACCAAATCAATCGACTCTATAATGATCACATCGAAAATCAAATCCTGAAAAAAATTCAATCTAGGTATCAGGGCTTTAATATTAAAGGCACCTGGATCCAAAAGCATGGTAATCACTATATTGGTGGAATTACCGTTCAAGAAAATCATCAATGGCTTCAGCACCGATTCGAAGCGGATCAAAACGGTCAGCTGATTCTCGATAATTAATTACTTATCTGTCTTATCAGGAAAATGAGCTACAATCCGATAAATGGGCCCGTGACTCATCGTTTTTTCTTCGTATTCAGTAACGATATTATGTTCGTTTTCTTTACTATGGTGTAAATCTAGCGTAATATCATCAAATTTTAAGCCATAATTATTCATGGATTTTAACGAATACTCGAAGAAATTCCGGTTATCGGTCTTAAATTTAATCGGTGCGTTCGGTGCTAAAATCTCATGATAACGTGGTAAAAAACGTGATGACGTTAAACGTCGTTTAGCATGACGTTTTTTTGGCCACGGATCAGAAAAATTCAAAAATAGACATTGAATCTGATGTGGCTTGAAGAAGTCAACCACCTGGTTAGCATTACCTTCGATTAATTGAACGTTAGAACGGTGATGAGCAATAACTTTCTTTAAAGCCATCGCAACTACTGATTCTTCTAGTTCAATCCCGATAAAATTAATTTCGGGATGTAATTTAGCAATCGTGTCAATAAATTGACCCTTGCCAGTCCCAATTTCTAAATAAATTGGCTGCTTCTTGGGAAAACGGTCTTCCCATTCACCTTGTAATTGATCAGGGTCTGTTACGATCGTCTGCGGATGAGCTGCAATATATGGTGCCGCCCATTTTTTATGTCTTGCACGCAAATTAATAGCCTCCTAATTATACTTCTTAACTTGTTTCGGTAAATAAACGTTAATCATTCCATATACTTCGATCATCATTAGAGCCAGTAAAAGCACATCCCACATTATGGATCGGCCACTGATCAAGCCACCGATAACGAACAGAAATTCAACGGTCCCCATTAACGTCCAGAGCATCTTTTGAAAGCTCTTAAGCTGGTTAACACCGTTTAATGGGTAAATATGAATAAACGCGTTCGATTCAAAATGGAAATAAAACGGAATGATTTGAAATACCGTTAAATATACAAATACTAAACCCATAATTATTGACAAAGTCGTACCATCAATAAAGATTAAAATAATTAAGCCAATGATAACTAAACGAGCGTATAAATTACTAAATTCTTTATCACGAACGAAGCCGTGCCAATATAGGTACAGATAAGTATTTTTTCGGGTTCGTTTAATTAATTTCAATAGTGGTGACAAATAACGTCGACGTGTAATTGCGCTGCCAAAGTTAGGTACGTCAACAAACATGTTGAAGATGGTGTAAATATCATGCATCCGATGATTTTCGGTTCTAATCATGCGGAGCCAATCAACTGGGCTAGATTGGTGATTAAAGATATAATTTTCGATCAAATACCATACCAAAATTAAAATTAAACTAATCCACGGTGTTAACATCAAGCCAAATGCGATGATAATCACCGGTAAAATCAGCCGACTAACTAATCTAGAACTAAATCGGTTCTTATCTTGGTATTCTAGATCAGCCTCTGCGGTTAACCAATTAGCTTTAAGAAGTAGCATAATTATCAGCCAGCTAATTAATTCTAACCAGTCCAATTGATAACGGATCCTAAATAAAGGTAGTAATACAAACCAAACTACAATTTGGATAATTCCAGCATTAAAAGAACTGTACTTAATAGCTTGTTTCAGGTACCCTTTCATTGCACTATCTTTAGGCAAAAGAAAGACGTAATCAGGATCCTGCGTTAACGTCGCTAAACGACCGAGCTGGATTGAAATCAGGATGACTAAACCAATTACTGGTGTTAGCCACCAAGTTCCGATTCGAAGCGTCTTTAAGAAATTAGAGTATGCCAGCCCTAAGCCACCGACAAAGAACAGTAACGCAATGACAAAGAAATCATTGAATACGTATTTAAGGTATTTAGTCATGTGGACTAAATGAGTGCTTAATCGTTGCTTAAATAACCGTGTCATTTTCTGGCATCCTTTGCTAATGATAAGTACACATCCGATAGCGTATCTTTATGATATTGCTTACGAAGCTGGTCCATAGTACTTTCAGTTCGAATGTAACCGTTATGGATTAGGACAAATCGATCACAAACCCGTTGGGCCGTATCTAAAACATGAGTCGTCATCAGAATACTACTGCCCTGCACTTTTCGTTCTTTGATCAAAGCCAACAGATCGTGAACTGCTAACGGATCCAAACCTAGAAACGGTTCATCAATAATAAATAACTTAGCGTTCGTTAAAAAGGCGCAGATAATCATGACTTTCTGCTTCATACCCTTTGAAAAATCGATTGGGAACCAATTCAATTTGTTGGATAATCTGAATCGATATAATAGGTATTTAGCTCGATGCCAAGCTTTCTTGGGTTCCAAATTATAGGCCATGATCGTCATCTCCAGATGTTCTTTTAAGGTCAATTCCGGATACAAGATCGGTGTTTCAGGAACATAAGCGATCTGCTGCTTATATTTCTGACTATCATCATCGATTGAAACGCCATTAACCTTAATGGAACCAGAAAACGGCTTCAATAAACCGATAATGTGATTGATCGTAGTTGATTTACCGGCACCGTTAAGGCCGATCAAACCAACTAATTCACCATCTTTAATGTTAAACGAAACATCGTGTAAGACCGGAAGCTGTGAGTAACCACCGGTTAAATGGGATACAACTAAAGACATTAATTTCATTCATCTCTTTAAATCGATTAAAATCGTAATTACGTAAGTAATTATATCATACCGATTCTCATTTACGCGGTAAGGTTAGTGTATAATTAAGTTGAATAATATTTACTGATGAAAGAAGTCTGATTATGAGTAACGAACTCGATGACAACTGTATCTTTTGTAAAATTATTGAAGGTAAAGTTCCTAGTTACACGATTTATGAAGATGACGTTGTAAAAGCATTCTTAGACATTTCACAGACCACCCCTGGTCATACTCTAGTGATTCCAAAGCGTCATATCCCCAATATTTATGCTTATGATGCTAAATATGCCGGTGAAGTCTTTTCTAGAATCCCGATGATCGCACGTGCTGTTAAAGCATCTAATCCTAAGATCAAGGGCTTAAACATTCTTAATAACAATGGTAAGTTAGCTTCTCAATCCGTATTCCATTCTCATTTCCATCTTATTCCCCGTTATACGGAAAATGATGGCTTTTCCATGCACTTCACTAACCATAATTCTGAATACGATAACGCCAAATTCACTAAGGTTATGAATGACATTAAAAAACACGTGGAGAAATAAGCATGAATAGATTCACTAAGTATACTGGTGAAACGGCAGCTATATTGGGCTTAGCTTGTTTACTTCATCCGAAGGAAGTTAAATCGGACCTCAGCTACCTTAAAAAGTATCTGATCACATCAAAACAGTTGATTAACAGGTTGATAGAACAATTAAAAACTTCTAAAGATGCTCTTCAAAACTTCACGCACAGTATTAAGGGCGTTGATGTGAATAAGATTGAACAACGGACCAATCATTCCGTCAATCAGCTTCAAGTAAAAATTAATCAACTACAGAAATCAATTAAGCAAACTAAAACTAATTAATTTATTTCTCAACATTTTTATGAATGATATGTTATGTTATAAGACAGATTACTTAATAGAAATGGGTGTTTGAAAAGAATGAAATTAAGAAAGAAAATCTTACTTGGCGCAATGGGTGGCTTAATGTGTTTATCATTAGCCGCTTGTGGTAACCAAGCTGTCGCTACTACCAAAGGTGGTCGAATCACAAGAACTTCTTATTATAATAATATGAAGAAGACCGCCAACGGTAAGCAAGTCTTACAACAGATGATCTTAGATAAAGTGTTATCCAAAGATTACGGTAAAGACGTTAAATCTTCTCAAGTTAACGCCATTATGAACCAGATGAAAGCTCAATATGGTTCAGAATTCGATATGTTATTACAGCAACAAGGCATGACGACCGCTCAATTACGTCAAAGCCTTCGTAGTAAGTTATTATTACGTGAAGCTGTAAAGCATAATACTGACTTTACACCGAAGATGTTAAAGAAGCAGTTCAAGAGCTTCGAACCTAAAGTTACGGTTGCCCAAATCTTAGTAACCAGCAAATCTCAGGCTCAGACCGTTGAATCGAAATTAAAGTCTGGCGACAGTTTTGCCAAAGTTGCTAAGAAGTATTCTAAGGACCCTAGCAAGAAGAATGGTGGCCGTTTAGCTCCATTTGACAACACCGCTAAGTTAAGTCCTAAGTTCAAGGATGCTGCCTTCAAGCTTCATAACGGTGAATACACCAAGACACCGGTTAAAACCCAATATGGTTATCAGATCATCAAGATGATCCATAAGCCTGAACGTGGTACTTACAAAGATAATAAAGCCGCTTTAGAAAATCAGATCACCGATAAGGAAATGAAGAACGCTTCCCTTATGCATAAGGTCGTTTCTAAAGTCTTACAAAACGGTGATGTTAACATTCAAGATAACAGCCTAAAGAATATTTTGGCTGGTTACATGTCATCATCTAAGTAATCAATAACTTTGTAAATTAAATCTTAAGCACCTAATAATCAATTCAATTCTGATTATTGGGCGCTTTTTTGTTAATAAACCAAAAATCATAGGAATTATGAACAAATTAAGGGTCGAGTTGTGATACACTTAAAACGGAAAGAGGAGGATTTACTTATGAAAAAGACAAAAATTGTAAGTACATTAGGTCCTGCCAGCTTTACGGTCCCGAAGATCGCTAAGTTAATCAAAGCAGGAGCTAACGTTTTCCGTTTCAACTTCTCACATGGTAGTCATCCTGAACACTTCAAGCGTTACAAGATGGTTGTCCAGGCTGAAAAGCAGACTGGCATGAACGTTGGTATCGATTGTGATACTAAGGGTGCTGAAATTCGTACTACCGCTAACAAAGATGGTAAGAAATTTACTTATCATCCAGGTGACACCTTTAATATTGGAATGGATGCCGATGGTAAGAAAGAAACTACCAAGGACTTAGTTCAGTCCACTTACGATGGCTTATTTGACGATGTTCACGTTGGTGGACACGTTATGTTCGATGATGGTATTTTAGATACCATTTGTGTAAGCAAAGATAGCTCTAAGCGTCAGTTACACGTTAAAGTGCAAAATACCGCTACCTTAGGTTCTCGTAAGACTGCCGACATTCCTGGTGCCATTGTTAACTTACCTGGTGTTACTAAGAAAGATGAAAATGATATTCGTTTCGCATGTGAAAACATGCATATCAACTTTATCACCGCATCATTCTTACGTAAGCCTCAGGATGTTCGTGATATCCAGAAGATTTTAAAGGATGAAAACATGACTGATGTTCAGATCTTCCCTAAGTTAGAAAATCAAGAAGGTATTGATAACTTACCACAGATCATGAAGTTTGCCGATGGTGTCATGGTACCTCGTGGTGACATGGCCGTTAATATTCCATTCGAAAATGTTCCATTAGTACAGAAGCACATGATTCATTACTGTAACAAGATCGGTAAGCCTGTAATCACTGCTACCCAGATGGAAGCTTCAATGGCTGTTAATCCTCGTCCTAGCCGTGCTGAAGTATCTGACTGTGCCGATGCCGTATTTGATGGTACCGATGCTACGATGCTTTCTGGTGAAACTGCTAATGGTGACTGGCCTGTACATGCCGTTGCTTCAATGGCACGTATTGATACCAAGGCTGAAAACCACTTCGCAGAATATGGTTACCCTCGTCCAAAGTTCGACGGTGGTGACACTGAAGAAGCAGTTGCACACAGTGCTACTTTAGAAGCAACTGACTTAGGCATTAAGACCATCGTTTGCTTTGCCAAGAACGGTCACATGCCACGTATGTTCTCTAAGTACCATCCAAATGCTGATGTATTAGCATTAGTTCCTACTGAACGTATTCGTGACGGCTTAACTATTGACTGGGGTATTCACCCAGTAATGGCTAAGGCTCCTGCAGACTTCAAGAGTGCTTTACAGGAAGCAATGAGCGAAGCCGTTAACTCTGGTTTAGCTAAGAAAGGTGACAAGATTTTAGTTGCCATGGCTACTCCAGTTAAAGGTGCATTCGTTGTTACCGTTAAGTAATTTATAAAATTTAATCTTTAATACTAAGTCCTGAATTTTTTCAGGACTTTTTTTGTTGCAAAAATAAAGGGCGTCACCTCAAAAACATGAGATGACGCCCTTTTTGTTATGCTAATATTTCCTAAAGCTGATTTAGATCCATCACATCTTGACCACTAGAAAAGTTTTCGTCAGATGTACAGTAAATTACCTGTAATTTATCACTAAGTTGTTTTAGTAAATTAACGGCCGCTTTACGACGGGTTACATCAAAATCAGTAAAGCCGTCATCAACTATAATCGGCATTGGATAATCCGTGCCAAAGACCTGAGCCATGGCAAAGATCAACGCTAAATAAAGCTGCTGAACGGTTCCCTTTGATAATTCATAAAGGGTAAACCGTTGTTTATCGTTACGCATAACTTTAATTTGGGTCTTATTAAAGACAATTGAAACGTAACGACCATTGGTCAACGTTTTAAAGTTAGCTTGGGCCTGTCGTTCAATCTTAGGGACTCGTCCTTTGGTTGCCAAATTTAAGGCGGCATTAATCCACTGGCTAGCCAAGACTTCATCCAGCCAACGTTCAACTAACGTATTAATTTCGGTTCGAGCGTTGGCTGCACGTTGCTGAAGTTCATCGTAACTACCGTTATGGATTAAATGATCTAATTTGACTTGATCAGCAGTTAACTTTTTAGTAACATCCTGTAAACGAGCTTCCAAGGTATTTGCTTCCTGGGTAATTTGAGTCTTTAAAGCCTTTAATTCACCATAGGATTGATAATGCTTTAAAGTTGCAAGTTCTTTATTACCAATCTGTTTAGACAAGTCACGATAAGTAGCTTGTTGTTGCTTTAGTTTAGTCTGCGCTTTTTGTTGCTGGGTAAATTCGTTAGCGTCTTTCACATGTCGATCCTGATAAAACTGATCAAGGTTATCTTTAACAGTCCTTTGCTTACCATCAGCTTCATCTAATTGTTGTTGATATTTTTGTCGCTGCTGATCAGCCTGCTTATTCAACGTTAAAATTTGGTGCATTTTTGCCACGTAATTTTTAAGTTGCATGATCTCACTAGACCGATCAGAACTAAGTGTTAACTGACGATTCATAAATGACCAATCATTAAAGTACTTATTTAAATCATTCGTAAGTTGAGTAATATGTTGTTTTAACGTTTGTCTTTCAGACGTAAGTTTAACGATTCGTTTCAGGTCATCCTGAATCACGATCCATTTTTCCACCGAACTATCTGGATAGTGATATTTCGATTGGTATTGGTTAATTTGACGGCTAAATTTATTAGTCGCCTGTTGGTGCTCATGAACATCTTTATGAATACTATTGAGTTTAGCATGATTTTGTTTAATGGCTTGAAGACGATAGGCAAACCAAATTATACCAAGAATAATGCCCAATATAGCAATCAACCAAATCGATGAAATTGCACCAACTAAAATTAATAAACCGCTAATTCCATAAGTGACATAATCTTTTCCAGAATTATGAGGTCCAGATTGATTTTGAAGCATTAATAATCGTTGGCTTAATACTTGCAACTTAGTCTGATTCTGATGAATTTGATCGGCAACGTGTTGAACTGATTGATAATCATCCCGGCTCATTGGCCTTAAAACATGATCATTAACTAGATATTTAGACCGTAACGTTTTCAACTGATCATTTAGATTAGCTAGGTGTTCTTGTGATAACTTAACCTGCTGAAGTTTACGCTCAACATCGTTAAATTGATCCGCAAGTTTTCTAATCTCATCTAGATGCTGAACATAATAGCGTGTAGACCCATCATTAGCCACTTGTGATGAAGCTTCATCAATTTGCTGATTAATCAATTTGACGTGTTCTTGAGCCTTGATTAACCGCTTAGATAACTGCTGTAAATGATCAGCATCGTCAGCCGTAAAACCTGGCAACAACTTATGATTCATTACCGGTCGTAAAGACTTTACTTTTTGATACTGAAGCCACGTATTTTGAGCTTGGTTAACCTGCTTAACACGCTGGTTTTGTTGATCTAATTGAGCTTGAATTACGTGTTGATCACGATGATATCGGTCAATGGCTTTAAGTAATTCCTGATACGTTGTGTAACCTGATTTAGCCGTTTTAATTTGATCAAGTAATCGAGCATAGCGCTTTAATTTCTGGTTTAACGGTGGCTTATATCCACGTGGGGTATATATTTTCTTAGCGTCTTTATTTAAAGCTTCCCGATAATCAATCCAGTCGTTACTGTGTGCTAACCCAATTCTCTGGATCCGGTAAATTAAATCACGTTGCTTTAGCTTACCGACCTTTCGCAAGTCAACGGTTCCAAAATAATACAAAGCATCAAACGTATTTCGATCAAACGGCCCTAATATTTTCTTTAAGAGTGACTTATCTAATTGGTCACCATGATTATTTAAAATCGTTACTTGGCCACCGTTTTTCCCAGCCATGCGCTGAACGATATAAGTTTGGTCATTCGCAATTATCTCTAACTGACCACCATAATTCTTTGATTTACTGGGGATATAATTTTTATGACTAGAATGACGATTTACATAACCAAACAAAACACCACGAATAAAGCTTAGTAACGTTGTTTTACCGGCTTCATTTCGTCCGTAAAGAATGTTTAAACCCTTCCGAAGTGGAAGTGTTATATCATGCCATTTACCATAATTAAAGATGTGGACCTGCTTAATTATCATCTTGAGAACCCCTATGATTAAGTATTAATTGCGTTACGTGCTGTTTTAACTGATTAATTGCTTTTGACTTGTTAAACCGCTGATTAATAAACGAACGCTGGAATAATTTCTTAGCAATTTGATCAACATTACCAATCTGAAAGACCTGATCAGCACTCTTTTTCCAGACATCCGATTTAAGCTGGAGCTTCGAATCATGATGTTGACTTAAAGTGACGTTATATACCCAAGCATTCCACTCCTGATAATGATTCTGTAACAAGGCTTGCAACTGATCCAATAAATTCTGATTGTTAATCAACGTTATTAAATCAGAATTTACATTAGTAGCATTAGTCAATTGCAACTGGATATTCACCAGATGGAATTTCTGATATTTCTGCTGTTGGACAGTACTTAAAATTAAATCAACTAATTCATTTTCATCTTTAACGGTCGTTACTTGAACCGGTAACGTTACCCAATTAATCAGTGACGTAGCATGAAATTCAGGTTGAAATTGATGATTGCTATCAACTAGAAGATAACCCTTATCGCCCGTTTCATTCGGGGTTCGACCCTGAATATTACCTGGATAAACAACTGGTGGCCATTTATTAAGAACCTGACGCTTATGAATGTGACCCAAGGCCCAGTAATCATAGTGTTTACTAAGCAGTTCATCAAGACTAAACGGCGTGTAATTAGAAGATCCACTACTAATTTGGCCGTGAATCATCCCGATCTGATAATCACAATCATGTTTGACCGGAAAATCATTAATTATGCGTTGCTGTTCCCAACGACTACCATAACTAAACCCGGTAACGTTCACGATAGTTCCGTCACGTAATTTTAACGATTTAGTTGTTACCTGTTTAGGAAAAACGTAGGTATTCCCTGGGTAACTCAATTTCTGGTAATCACCAGAATAATAATCATGATTACCAAAGCTCAGTAAGACCGGAATCTGGTGCTGATCTAATAAGCTTAATTCATGCTTCAAAAAATTCTGGGCATGAACATTCTGATCCTGTCGATCAAATAGATCACCAACGATTAAAACAAAGTCAACCTGCTGATCGATGGCGGATCGAACAATCTTAGCAAACGATTGATAAGTTGAGTGATAAACTAAGTTCCAGACCGCATCCGGCGTTCCATCGTTTCGTAAATTATCAAACGGACTATCTAAATGTAAATCCGCGGTATGAATAAATTTCATAAGTTCCTCACTATTCCAAGAAATGCTTAGCTTTATTAAACAACTGATGAGTTGACTTCTTAACCGAATCAAAGCCCTGGTCAAAATCAGCGGTAACTTTCGATGCTTTTTGTTTAAAGTCGTCTAAATTATTTGAAGAACTGGAATTCTTCTTATCGGCAATCGTCTGGGCATCTTTAACGTTAAACGACGTTTCCTTGGTGGTTGGAATGATTTCCTGCATTTCGGTCTTAAATAACGGTCCAATTCCAGTTCCACTTAAGTTTTCTAGATGCTGAGCACGATCCGTCTTATCAAAGCCTTCCCAAGTAGCTAGGACAACGTCTGGTGTGTAGCCAACGATCCATTTATCACGGGTGGCGTCACTATCACCGGTATTATCAGCTTGAGTGCTACCGGTTTTGCCGGCAACCTGATAACCATTTGGTTTAGCATCAACACCGCTACCGTCATCAAAGACGCCTAGCATCATACTGGTCATCTGTTTAGCCGTTCCTGGTGACATCACGTTATGAGTGGTACTACCGGTATTATTAACGATCACTTTACCAGATGCATTAACAATCTTACGAATATAATGCGGCGAAGTTCGGGTCCCCTTATTAGCAAACGCTGTGTATGCACTGGCCATCTGCTGAGGCGAGACACCTTTGGATAAGCCGCCTAAGCCTAAAGCAAGGTTCTTATCTCGATTAGTTAACGGAATCCCGAATTTCTCAGCTGATTTAAAGCCCTTATCAACGCCAATTCGATTTAATAACCAAACGGTCGGTGCGTTCATACTTTGGGCTAATGCTTTATACATTGGCACGTGTCCCGTGTAGACATTGTTATAGTTCTTTGGTGTATACGTACCATGATCATACGATTTCGGTTTATTAAGCAATTTGGAATCGTAACGATAACCACTTTCCAGAGCTGGTGTATAAACAGCTAACGGTTTCATGGTTGAACCAGGTTGTCTAGTCATTTGAGTAGCACGATTATAGCCACGGAAGACGGGTTTACCACGACCACCGACAACGGCTGTAACACCACCGGTATGTGGATTCATCGCAATTGATGCGGCTTGAACCTTGGCACCATCACGGGCATTATGCGGAAAATTATTTTTATTTCTGAAATTATTTTGTAAATCTGATTGCTGCTTCTGGTTTAAAGTCGTGTAAATTCGGTAACCATGATTCATAATATCCGATTCAGAAATTCCGTAACGGTTAATGGCTTCATTAATAACCGCGTCAAAATAATACGGATATTGATAATAACTTCGGTAAATATAATTATTTTTAACGTTAATCGGCGTTTTTGCCAATGCACGAGCCTTACTCATGCTAATCTTATGATTTTCAGCCATCAGGTACAGGACGACATTCCGACGTTCCTTAGACAATTTGGGATGATTAATCGGGTTAAATGCACCTGGATTAGTCAACATCCCGGCTAAGATTGCGGCATCCTGAACCGGTAACTTACTTGCCGGTAGACCAAAGTACCTTTCTGAAGCGTCTTGAACACCATAGACACCGTTACCAAAGTAAGCATTATTCATGTACATCGTTAAAATGTCGTTTTTAGGATAAACGTTCGCAACCTGAATCGACATAAATAGTTCCTTTAGTTTTCGGTTAAAGGTTTGCTGTTGGGTTAGGTAGGTGTTTTTAACCAATTGTTGAGTTAGCGTACTACCACCACCACTGATGTAGTTACGGTGAAGCAGCTTATTTTTGATCATTAATAAAACGGCACGACCATAACCACGGACTGAGAAACCATGTTCGTGATAAAAATTACGGTCTTCAGTCGAAATAATAGCGTTGGGTAAATTTGGTGAGATTTCCTTTAAGCCAACGTAACTACCTTTTTGCCCCGAAAATTGACCTGCTTGATGACCAGAATCATCATAAATAATGGTCGGTCGTTTTAAAGACGAATGTAAATTACTAACGTCCATCGTCTTGGCGATATACGTCATGTAGATACTCATCATTAAAAATAACGTTAGAAATATCAGAATTAACCAACGAATAATTTGATAACGATGATTAATGGCTTTAATACCTTGCCAGACTCGATCACTATATTTGAAAAAAGATCCCGATTTTTTGGATTGTTTACCAAAATTGTTTTGATTCATAATTCAAAATAATCCTCTTTTATAACCGAATTCTTAAGAACCATAAGTTGAGTACATTATATTATATTTCGTTAATCGTTTTAAGCTAAATAAAAACGGTACTCCGTTATATACGGAATACCGCTTAAATCTAATTTTTTAATTAAAGCTAATTTACATTCTGTTTGGTGCTTTAACACCTAATAAGCGCATCGATTCTTTCAATACAATTGAAACGCTCTTAACTAATGATAGACGAGCACCCAATTGTGGATCCTTCTTTAAGATTCGGGAATGAGCGTAGTACTGGTTAAAGTCTTTGGATAAGTGTAAAGCGTATTTGGCAACGTCAGATGGTTCGAATTCTTTACCAGCTTCACGAACGATCTTAGGGAATGCGTTTAACGACTTAATGATGTTCCAGGCTTCTGGATCCTTAACATCCTTATCAGCATTCTTTAAGTCGATTTTTCCGGCTTTTCTTAAGATACTTTCGGCACGAACACGGCAATACATTACGTAAGGACCAGTTTCACCTTCGAATTGTAACTGCTGCTTCAAGTTGAAGTTAATGCTGTCCATTCGGTTGTTCTTAAGATCACCGAAGATGATGGCACCAACACCGACTTCTCGAGCAACTTCATCTTTATTAGGTAAGGTTGGGTTCTTTTCTTGAATCTGCTTCTTAGCCAAACGAACGGCATCGTCCAAGACCTTATTCAAAAGAATAATGCGTCCGGAACGTGTAGATAACTTCTTACCGTTTTCAGTGATTAAGCCAAACGGAACGTGATGAACGTTCTTTGGTAAGCCCATTTCATTCAAAACGGCTTTTAACTGCTTGAAGTAGTAGATCTGTTCACCACCGGTGACGTAAATGTTCATTGCCGGATGGTAGTTACGATCACGCCAGATAGCACAAGCAATATCACGGGTGATGTAAAGTGTTGCGCCATCACTCTTTAAGATTAAGGCTGGGTTTAAGTGATACTTACTTAAATCAACGACTTGAGCACCCTGTGATTTATGAAGCAAGCCCTTTTGCTTAAGGAACTTAACGACACCTGGCAACATGTTACGGTAAAATGATTCACCATGGTGGGTATCGAACTTAACACCTAATTTTTCGTAGGTCTTATGGAATGAGATTAAGGAAACGTGACGGAACCATTTCCATAGGTCCATGGCTTCTTTATTACCTGATTCTAACTTCTTGAACCAGGCACGGGCTTCATCATCCAATTCAGGATGCTGTTTATCAACGCGGTGGAAATGAACGTAATACTTAACTAACTTGTTGATCGGGTCCTTTTCAACGGCTTCTTTATTACCCCACTTTAAGTAGGCGGTAATTAACTTACCGAACTGGGTGCCCCAATCACCCAAGTGATTATCCTTAATGGTCTTAAAACCACTCTTCATCATGATCTGGGCAATTGAATTACCAATTACGGTTGAACGGAGATGACCCATTGAAATCGGTTTAGCAATGTTAGGCGAAGACATATCGATAACAACGTTACGACCTTTACCGATGTTGTTATCACCATAATGGGAACCATCTTTTAAGATGTTATTTAAAACGTCTTCGCTAAACTGTTTGCGATCAAAGAAGAAGTTTAAATAAGGGCCAACGGCTTCAATTTTGTCAAAGCCGGTATGGTCAATCTTCTTAACTAAATTGTCAGCAATTTCCTTTGGATTCTTATGAAAGACCTTAGCTAAAACGAAGCATGGGAATGATAAATCACCATTTTTATCAGTCTTTGGGTATTCAATTTTAGATAAGATATCTTTAGCGCTAACTTTATTATTTAAAGCGTTAGAAACTGCTTTAGCAATCTGTTGTTTATAATTCACGTTTTATCCTCCTCTAGATAGTAAAAAATCTCTTACAAATAAATTGTAAGAGACGAGATAACCCGCGGTACCACTCTTATTGATAGATCGGTATCCACTTAAGGAATTATTTTCTAAAAAGCACGTTCAATCCGTTCACTAATCTAGCTCTCACCAAATCTAGACTCGCTAAGTAGCTACTCGAACCTACTACTCTTTTATCATTGAAATAATTATTAAAATTAATTTTCAAGAGCGGGCAACGGGAATCGAACCCGCGACTTAGGCTTGGGAAGCCCAGATTTTACCGCTGAACTATGCCCGCATGACTAATATCTACATTTATAAATGTTATCATATAAGAGGACTATTTTAAACGTCTCAGATTTAATTGACGTTAAATTTAATAAAGAAGGAAAAAACATGTGGATTACACTTAACTTTTTGTTTTGGCTATTTCTTCTAATTTTTGCTTTGGTCGGCTTAAATCGACATTCATCCAAGAAATTAGTCAAATGCTTAATTCTTTCCAGAATTTTTTACATCTGCTTAATCATTAGTCAAGTTATGATCACCTTTTACTACTTTAAATCTCGACCGGTCGTTGTTAGCATCAGCGGAATTCTTTGCTTGGTAAGTGCTGCCTTGGTTGAAACTGACTTCAGAAAGAAGCAGAGCGGTAATTTTGGTAAATTCACACTTGACGTTGTCTTCGCGGTTTTACTGATTTACATGATCTTCCAAACTTGGTCGATTTTACCAACTTCGGTTTATTAAAAATGAAGCTTTAATCATAATCATGAGCTTCGTTACGTTAATTAATGTGACGAAGCTTTTTATTTACAAGCCATGAATATTGTATAATTAAAAGTGTTTCAAGCGTTTTTACTCGAACTTCAGAAAGGAAATCTCTACGAAGATCCCCGTTTACTACATTTCCATTGAAGGTAACACCAGGCACTTCGTCATGGAAATGGCTAAATTATTCAACAATATCCAGCCGCATGAGATTACTGATCAAAGTGATTTGGTCATAATCCCACACAAATATTTTGTGTTCGTGCCGACCTACGTCCGTGGTGTTCAATTTGATGCTTACCACCGTGTCGATGATTCATCACTTCCTGAGAATATCGAAGAAATGGACACCCTGACGATGAATGACGAATTAGGTTATCATCACAATTATAAAAATTGCCTAGGATTAATTGGCTCTGGTAACCGTAATTTTGGAGTCGACTGTTATTGCTGGACGGCTCGCCATTATCATCATAAATATGGGATCCCGTTGATCGCTGACTATGAAATTCGTGGTAATCTTCAGGAAGAAAACATCATTAATCACCGGATGGTCAAAATCTGGAATCGTAAAACTAATTATCACGTTACTTTCCATCCGTATAAAATGATTAATTCTCGATTAGCCGCTTTAGAAAAGAAATACGGTAAAGATCTGCAAGGAAAGGATATCTAACCATGGAAGTAGAACCTAGCGTTGTTAAAAATGAATTATTAGACATTAAAAAAACTGCAGAACACGCCAAAGATATTAAGGACGTCGCAACTCGATTAGATGATATCGGTTCCGATCACATCCCAACGGGACAATATCGTTCTGGCGTTCAAATTAAAACTGATCTCTTAACCCGCGCCAGCAGTTTAATCGATACTGCTAAGCAAGGTGAACGTGCTGATGAATATATTAAAGAAGCTCGCGAACTTCTAACCGCAGCCTTAAAAGTTAAGGCTGATCAAGTTTATTCCACTAAATTAGTTTACGGTGACTATCACATGCCAAGCTATTCATTAAAGTCATTAATCACAAGCGTTGATCAGGATCTTAAAAGATTTAATTAATCAAAATTAATTTAAATCAACGTAAGGCCTAGTTACATAAAGTTATGTAACTAGGCCTTTTTGCGTAACAAAAACATCCCGCCATAATAATATTGGCGGGACGCTTCAAAGGGATGAAAACAAGTTACATTAATATGGTGCCAATTGGCATCCTCAACTTGTATGTTAAAAAGGAATTGCGGGTCAATAAATTAAATGAATCTATTGGGTAACCATGCCGGCCGGCAGTTATATATTACTAGTTAAACGATTTCATTTTATTAGAAATTAATTTACTCCACATTTATAAACCTTATTAGATTAATGTTCCTTAAAACCAAAATTAATTTATTTTCTTGACAAAAAATGTTGACTATTAATAAAAAAGCTACTACATTTAAAGGTGAAATGAGTTGTGAATATTTGAACAATGTTCTAATTCATTTTGACGTGTCATTATTGATAATTATAAGTTTGGAAAGGACAATTTTTATGACGTTAAGTATCTTAGCTTCACTTATTATTGCCGTTACATTACCACTTAGCTATGGATTCGTTAAGGGACTTGGTTCCATTTACTCCATTAAAGCGCTTAAATCCCATAAGATGATCAAAGAATCTGGCCTTTAATTTTATTTCCACTTGTGAATAAAAGAACATACTTTTGCATGCAATTAATTCTGGTAACTTCCAGCTCTATATTAATGACGAAAGGAAATGAGTGTTATGAATAAAGAACAGCTTCAGAAATTAGCAATCCAAGCCAACGTTCGCCGGAACGGGATGGACAAAAACGATAACGATGATTATTCAGTTCTCTCCTTCGCTATTTTCATTGTCTTAGTTAGCCTCTTCGTATCATTCATTTGCCTAATGATTAATCTCTAAATACATAATTAAAAATATTATTCAATTTCAATTTTCAAAACGATTATCAAGCAAAATAAAGCCACGGCATCATACAAATGTCGTGGCTTTATTTTCAGGATTATCGAACATTAATTATTTAGTTTCTCAGCCTTTTTCTCTAGATGGCCATGCGATAACTGAAGAATTGCAATGGCCACAATGACCATCCCAGCCCCGATTAATTCAATCGCGTTAACCTGAAGACTAAAGAAAATAATGCTTAAAATAAAAGTAACGATCGGTTCAGTAGCGTCCACTAAACTAATAACTTCGGACGAAGCAAACTTAGTGGAATGCAGAACGATAATAAACGGAATTACAGTCCCAATCAAGATCATACAGCCAACGCTTAGAATTAAAGCCATATTAATCTTAGGAACGCCAACCCAGACGGGACGATTGATGTTAAACAGTACTCCAGCAATTAAAGCGCCCCAACCTAGGATTAACATCGGTGGATAATGCCTTTTTACCAATGGTCTTGGTAATACAATGTACAAAGCTTGGGTCAAACCAGAGCCAATCCCCCAGAACAACGAAACCATCGGAATTGATAATTCCGAGAAATCACCTTTCGTTAGTGCGAACGTCACACCAACCATGGCAATAATAAAGACCAATAAATCCGTCCATAACGGTCGTTTATGCTGAAAGATGATCATCCCAATGACAACAAAAAGCGGTGCTAAATACTGCAGAATTGCTGACATTGCGGAATTACCATTTTGAACACTTAAATAAAACGTTAATAAATTAGCGCCTAAACCAAAAATGGCGTAAGCAACTAAACTAATCACACCCATAACTGACTTAAAGATATCAAAGATATGTTTACCATATATAAAAGCACTAATTACTAATAAAATCAGTCCGGCGAATAACGTTCTTACAGACAAGAACCACGGCGCTGGAATCGCTTCACCCTGCGAAACGAATTGAAGAACGGTGGTTGAGATCCCGAACATTGCTGAAGACGCAAAGGCCCACATAATCCCCTTCGTCACCATTGTTTCCTTTGTTTTCATTGCTTTTTCCTTTCTACCCATTGTTTGTAACTTGAAAATATTTAATTATCAATTAATAACATTAATCATAATAGTCTCATTGATTAAGGCTTGTACAGAGTCAGTGTTTCATTTTAAAGATCCACGCCTTAAGTCGTGATACAATTAGGACCCGAAGAGGTGTAAGCATTGAATAGCGTATCTAGGGAAGTTACAAAATTACTTGAAAACTACTGTACAGCTGAAGCTATCCAACGGATTACCGGTGATGGCTTTCTGGTCAACCTCATCAATAATTTTCACGGTAATTTTAATACGTATTTATATCGTCGGGGCCACGTCCAAATCCTTAGTTATCGAAAAATTACGGAGATTCTAAAGAAACCTCTTAAGAATAATAAATATTTAGATGACCTTTGTGTCTATGACCCCAGTAGTCATGAATACAGATTTATCCAAGCTAAGGATGCTGGAACCATTCGGATGCTAATCAAAAAATGGTATCAAAACAGTAATGAAATCAATCTTCGGATTGAACTTCTTTTTAATTCGAAGATCGGGACTAAATACATTTCAGATCAAACCGGTGTTCCACAGAAATTAATTAGTAAATCTCGACACGGTAAGTTGCCCATCAATAAAATCGGTGCTGAAAATCGGCTCAAACTTGAGAATTTATATTTGAATTCGCAATTTGCTCAGCACATCCGGAATTTACGAATTAAATTGGCGGTTTAAACCATTTATAATAAACAGAAAAGCAGATTAATTATCAAATAATTAATCTGCTTTTTATTATGGTTCAATTTAAATTCTGATTTAATAGAAGTTAACCTTTTCGTTAAAACGAGCCTGGGCTTCTTCTAAACTAATTGACGGCGTATTTAACGTGGAACCGTTTAATTGTAAACGACTGTCAATCATTTCTTTTTCACGTTCAGAGAACAGGAAGTTTTTATCACTGATGATTTCACGAGCCGTTGCGTACTTAATGATGTAGTGGTTCTTATCCTTCTTGTAGTAAGCATAATAACTGACACCATCATCATTATAAAAGTGTTCCGGCTTCTGATGAGTCCACTTCGTATCAACAAAGATCAATAGGTTATCCTTGTTATATGCTTCTTCAGTTGGGTTGAACTGAGTCTGAATAAACAGATTACTTTCAGCTTCACTCTGGGCATCACTGATCAAGCCGTCCAAGATTTCAAAGACTTCGTTCGGCTTGTATTGAAGAATGTTGTATTCTAAATTACTGATCCGCTTCCGAATCAAGACATCATCGGTATCACGTTCAGCATCCGCGAAGCCTTTTTCAGTGATGGTCAATTCTTCATGAGCCTGTTTACGAAGCTGCTTCTTGGCGTGATGACTTAAATTACCGGAATCATCGTTTAATTTACTATAGATTTTAAGAATTTCGTGGATATCACTAATTACGGACTTTAGATCTTTAACCACTTGAAGCCGTTTTTCACGGTTCTGCTTAATATTGTATTTTCGTTCTTTATCCTTTTTAGTTAGCTTTTTAGCAATATCTTTATTCTTATCCATACCTATACTTCCTTCTATCCCCTATTTTATGCTTTTAAAGATAGCGTGTCACTTTTCATTTAATCCTTGTGGGTTTTAACAAATTTCTGAATTCGACGAACCGCTTCTTTGATGTTATCTGTACTGGCGGCGTAACTAATTCGAATGTGGCCGTCGCCACCAGGTCCAAAAGCATTGCCTGGAATTGTGCCAACGTGAGCTTCCTTAGCTAACTGGTAAGCAAACTTAAAACTGTCCTGAGTAAACTGACTTGGAATCTTGGCAAAGATATAGAAAGCACCGCTTGGTTCAGGACTAGTAAAACCAGCTTTAGATAGACCAGCACGTAAGATGTCACGACGTTTCTTGTAAACTTTACGCATCTTTGGACCGTCATCGTAACCATTCTTAAAGGCTTCTAATGCAGCGTATTGTGCACAGGTGGTTACGGAGGTAACGTCCAGGACGTGTAAATTATTAACACCGGTGATTACATTCGTAGGTCCACAAACGAAGCCGACTCGCCAGCCGGTCATCGCAAACGTCTTGGATACTCCGTTCATAACGATAGCTTGATCAGGTAATAAGGTTCCCATTGAAGTATGCGGTTGATTATAAGTTAATTCACTGTAAATTTCATCACATATACAGAAGATGTGGTGCTTTTTAATAACATTGGCCAATGCCTCAAGCTGTGCCTTGGTGTAAGTATTACCAACCGGGTTATTAGGGAAGTTCAAGACTAAGGCTTTGGTCTTAGGATGAGCTTTAAGAGTGGCTTCTAATCGTTGCGGTGTTAATAAATAGTTATCATTCGATACGTTAACGATTACCGGTTTACCACCATCACAGATAACGTTTGGCGTATAAATCGAAAAGATTGGAGTTGGAATAATGACTTCGTCACCAGGATTTAAGATCGCACTGAAGACGGCACGAATTGATTCCGTAACTCCTGATGTAACAACGATCTGACTCTTCGGATTATAATGTAAACCATACTTATCCTTTAAGAACTTTGAAATGGCCTGACGTAAAGGTAAAATACCACGCGGATTAGTATAATGGCTTTCGTTATCCTTAATCGCTTTAATACCAGCCTGCTTAATGTGGTCAGGAGTATTGAAATCAGGTTCACCTAAAGTTAATTTGATTAAATTTGGAATCCCAGAAATTTTCTGATTAAAACTTAAAATCTCGTTTGGTTTGATATTCTGAACAAACGTACTCATTTGATTTGACATGTCCATACCAACAATCTCCTTAAGAATTGCATCAATTATCATGGGATAAATTTCACAATCGCATGATTATTATAGAACATTATTGATATAGATTAAAAGTATGTTTCTAGTTATCATTATATGAATGGCTATTTATCAGTGGCTTTGAACGTATAACTTAATCCGTTTCAGAGCTTCATTAATCTTTTCGAGACTTGCGGCAAACGTAATCCTGACGTGACCTTCTCCATCAGGACCAAAAATGCTACCAGGGACAACACCCACACGTGCATTTCTAGCTAGTGACAACGCAAATTTCATGCTGTTGGCTCCGTATTTAGCAGGAATCTTTGGGAACATATAGAAAGCGCCCTGTGGATTAGCACAATCAAAGCCTAAAGATTCAAGACCGTGTTTTAGAATATCTCGGTGAACCCTATAGGCATCACGAGTCTTAACGTCATCTTTATAACCATTTTTAAAGGCTTCACTTGCGGCATATTGAGCAAAGGTGTTTGGTGCGGTTACGGTGATCGAATGCACTTTATTAATTCCATTGATAACTTTAGCGGGACCGCAAACGATCCCAATCCGCCAACCAGTCATTGCGAAAGCCTTTGATACACCGTTAAAAACGATCGACTGTTCTGGTAATAAATTACCCATTGAATAATGCGGATGATCATACGTTAATTCACTGTAAATTTCATCACAAAGGCAAAAGACATGATACCGTTGAATAACCTCAGCAAGATCTTCTAATTGCTCTTGATCATAAGTAATCCCCGTCGGGTTATCCGGATAGTTTAAAATTAGTGCTTTTACCTTGGGGTGACTTTTTAGAATTTGATTTAACCGATCAGGCTTAATATAAAAGCCATCTTTAGATGTATCAATGTAAATCGGTTTAGCACCGTGCAATAAAATATTCGGAATGTAAAACGGATAACCAGGTGTAGGAACGATCACTTCGTCTCCAGGATTCAAAATGGCGGTCAACGTTGAGTTAAGGCCCTCACTAACGCCCGTCGTGACAATCATTTGCGTCTTCGGATCATAATTTAAATGATACTTACGCTTAAGATATTGGCTAGCGTTAGTTCTTAAACTTAAAAGGCCTCGAGGGTCCGTGTAATGGCTATGGTTATCCCAAATTGATTTTACGGCCGCTTCTTTAACGTGCATCGGGGTGTTAAATCCTGGTTCACCCAACATTAAATTAATTAAATCTGGAATTTTAGCAATCTTAAAATTAAAACTGTAAAGGCCAGTCCAAGGTGCCATTACAATATTATTCATGTCCTTAGATAAATCCAAACTTAATCAAGCTTTCTTAACTTTTGACGTTAACAATACAACTTGATTTTATTATAGCGCATGATGGTACCAAAAAAGTGCTACCCGAGTTCCACTCGAATAACACCTTTTTTTGCGTTGAACACGTATTCTTTATTGTTGCCACGGCTCCTGATACTAAGAGCCAGCCTGTGGCCATCAGGTTCTAGAGCATTAGTTGTCGGTGGTTTCTATGTCCACTTAGGTTTTTGTCCCAACGCTCTTCTCATGCAAGGTTCAAGTGCAACGGACAACTGCTACCTTCAGATCCATTTTGTCGGAGACATCCCAAAGAGGCACTATTCGTCTCATCCATCGGAACATGGCTAACCATTGAATAGTGTATCATAAATTGATTTGATTGCTAAAGAAATGTAAACAAAAAGTCAAGTAATTTTAAATCACCTGACTTTAAACGTTTTATTAATTACTTATTCTTCTGATCCTTTTCGGCCAATTGAATTGAATGATCAACCAGAACGGCCTGGGCATCAATTACCGGATACCGATGATTGCCAGCTCGTTCCTGAGCTAACGATAATTCGGTACAACCCAGAATAATAACGTCACAATGAAATTGGTTAACCATTTCAGCCAAGATATGGTGATACAACTTTGGATCAGCATCGTTATTAGCCTTGACATCGTGATAAATCAGATGCATCGTTTCAGCTTCAACGTGTTTATCAGGTAACACCAACTGATAGCCATGATTCTTGATGTCAGCATCATAGATATGATCAGCTAACGTTCCTTGAGTGGCAATTAAACCAACTCGTTTGGCGTTCGGATACCGTTTACTAATTTCAGCAACGGCTTCTTTCGGCATATGCAAAACCGGTGCGTTAGCAGCATCACTGATCTGTTTATAGAAGTAGTGCGCGGTATTACACGGCAATGCATAGAATTCCGGATGCAACAGATTCTGCTGGCGAACGTCATCTAACAATGCCGGTAATGGATTTGGTTTACTGTGATCCATGATGTAACTCGTCCGGTCCGGAATCGTGGCGTGGTTAACCAAGATGTAATTTAAATAATCTTGATCGGAATGAGCAGGCGTTCTTAAATTTAAGAGATGAATATAACTCTCGGTGGCTTCAGTACCCATTCCACCCAAAATTGTAAAAAATCGCTTCATTGATTAATTATTCTTTCGTTAATGCAAAGTACTTTTCAAAATTCTTGGTGTAATTATGATCGATCCATTTAAGTAATAACCAACGATGGAAATTACGGTCTTTACGGTACCAGAACGTTCGACCGTAACGACCCTCTTTAATCAACTTCATTGCGGTCCGTTTATCAGGACTATCTTTGGTGTAATGCTTGAAGACGTTCTTACCAACACCTAACCAAAGCATGTATTTCTTTGGATCTTTGTTAGCATAAACGCAAGGCTTACCCTTTAAGCTATCAAAGGCATAATCCTGAACAGCCCAGTCAGCTAAGTTGTAACCATTTAAGGAAACGTAGAAGCTACTGCGTCCCTGACGTAAGTTAATTTCAAAGACTTTAAACGAGTCGTCACGACGATCGAACTTAATATCGAAGTTAGCGTAACCAACAAATTTGATGGCTTCCAAGAACTTTTTGACGGTATCATAAATTTTCTTATTGTATTCAGGCAAAATGGCAACATAATTACCAATCTGAGATGGCGTACAGTCTTCTAATAACGGATGACCTAAGCACATCATGCGAACCTTATGATACTTATCAACATAGGCGTTCAAGACACGCATGTTACTGTCGTCACCAGGAATAAAGTCCTGTAAGATCAGGTCAGACTGATAGCCATGACTATAGATTTCATAAACGATGTGTCTGAATTCCTTTTCACTCTTAATGGTGAAGGTCTTACGACGGCCCTTAAATTGAATCTTAAGCCATTCAACACTGTTGGCGGGTTTTAATTCAACAGGGTAACCAAATGGTTGCTTGATTGGTGACTTGTCATCATACATCTTACGGGTGATGATCTGAGTCTTAGGGTAAGGAAGATGATACTTATCACAAACGTGGTAGAAGTTTTCCTTATCATTTAACTGTTTAATTTCCTTATAATCAACGTAAGGACAATCAAAAACGTCGCTTAATTCGTCCTTATGTTTGGAAATTAATTCAGCGTAACCATCACTGCACCCGATTAAAATAACGGGTTCTTTATGCGAAGCGTACTTTTTCTTTAATTTCCGCATCGTCTGAATCCAAACCGGATCGCTAGCAAAGCCAGGAATCGTGGTTAAATTAACGATCTTAGTAAAGCGGGTTGGTGAAAATTGACGCTGGGCATAAGCTTTAATGGGTTGACCATATTTACTGTATAAAGATCTAGCCATTCCATAGACATTGAAATCACTACCTAATAGAATGACGGTAAATTTTGGTTGCTTATTCATTTTTATTATCCCTTCAAAATCTTTTGAACAACGGTTGAATCAGTAGCGTACGGAACGTTGCGACCTCGGATCTTTTGATAAGGATCACGGCCCTTACCGGCAATGATTACCATATCATTAGGCTTACCGGCTTTAATCGCTTCTTTAATCGCCGTTGGTCGATCCATTTCAAAATGAACTTCGACCTTATGGTGATCAATGTGCTGATCAATTTCTTTAGCGATCTTTAACGGGCTTTCGTAACCTGGATCATCAGTCGTCAAGAATGCTTCTTGAGCATTTTCAGTTAATGCTTTACCAAATCCAGAACGTCTGTTAACGCCCTTATCACCGGTACTGCCTAATACACAGATAATTCGTCCCGTTGAATTTTCTCGACGTAAGAAACTTAATAAGGCGTGCATGCTACCGTAATCATGGGCATAGTCAACAAAGACCGTGCCATGATCTTTAGTGTGATAACGTTCCATTCGACCAGGTACGGTAACCCGTTTCAATCCCTTGTAAATGTCATCAGGAGTTGCACCGTCAAAACCTGCGGCAATCGCAGCTGCGGTCGCATTAGATTCGTTATAGTCACCAGGCATGGCTAACTGATAAGTGCCATGGATGTTTAATTTCTTAGCTTTAGGGCTAACGCAGTCGATCACAATCTGATTAGCTGACATCGTATCCTTTAAGCTCTTAAACGTAAAGTCCACTTTAACCGGGATTTCAGGGTGACTACCCTTTCGTGTAAAGAGATAGATGTTTTCAGGCGGTGTTGTTGCTTTGGCAGCATGGTAAACGTCTTCTAGATGCTGGGTCTCAGCGTTGACAACACAGATGCGCGAATTTCGTAACAACTGTTCCTTACAATGTAGATAATTAGCAAAGTTCGGGTGTTCATTTGGCCCGATGTGATCCGGTGTAATGTTCAAGAAGAAGCCGACGTCATAGTGAAGACCATAAACACGGTTCCTCAAATAAGACTGTGACGAAACTTCCATTACGAACGTCTTCATTCCGTTATCAACGGCCCGGCGCATGTTTCTAAACGTGTCCAGGGATTCGGGTGTCGTCAGTTGAGACTTATATTTTTCACCCTTGCCCAAGAACGTATCAATCGTGCTGGACATCCCGGTGCGCTGATGCGTAGTGTACTGCAAGATACTACGCGTAAAGTAGGACGAAGTCGTCTTACCTTTCGTACCGGTATACGCAATTACAAATAAATCATCTTGCGGATAACCATAATAGCAAGCGCCCAATAAAGCCATTGCTTTCTGGATATCGCTGACGATGATCTGGGTAAGACCGGATCCTTCTTGATACGGTCGTTCACTGACGTAACCGCCGATGCCACGATTCTTAGCACTGGTTAAATAAGTCGGCTTAAAGTTACCTTTACAGAAGAATAACCCTTGGGGTTTAGTAGTTCGAGAATCGTACGTTACGGACGTAAATGTCGTAAACTTACCGACCTTAATCGATTTTAAAAGATGATGTTCCAGTAACAGGGTCTTGATCTCATCGACATTTATTGATAATTTCAAAATAAATTTCCTTCCAGCTGGAGTATCTTACCGGTCATTCTTAGTTAAATGAACATTCTTACGCATGTTGACGTTCGTGTTTTCTGGGAAGTAAATCATGTACCAGATGATAAAGCAATAAAGCGTGTAGATCTTCTGCATGTTGGATTTGCCATTATCATGCTGCTTAACCAGTTTGTCTAAGTATTTAACGTTAAAGAAACGGTGAGCAACATCGGAATGGAAGACCTTCATGATCATCTCATGGTACTTTGGCATCCGCATCCATGAAGCTAATGGTGACGGGAAGCCTAACTTCGGCCGGTTAGCAGCCATCGGAACCTGTGAATTAGCGGCCTTTCGCCAAATGTATTTGGTTACGCCGTTCTTAATTCGTAATCGAGCTGGAACCGTCATGGCAAAGTTAGCGATTTCTTTATCAACGAATGGGGTTCTAACCTCTAACGAGTTAGACATGCTCATTCGATCAGCTTGATGAAGAATATCAAATGGTAACCAGGTCTTAATGTCAAAGTACTGTTCTTGGGTTACAGGATCCTTATCACTAACCTGATCAAAGATGTGTTTTGTATACTTACCAGAATCAACGTTCAAGCTAGGGTTCTTTAATAACTTGTTTCGTTCTTGATTATTAAAGATGTAGTTAACACGGTAATAGTTTTCCCACAGTGGCTGACCACCACGGATTAAGAAACGACGACCGTGGAAACGAGGTAACTTCATAGCTAATTTGCTTAAGCCAACTCGAATAAACTTCGGTACGATCTTCTTGTACTTTTCAAAGGCTTGATAATCCATGTAAGTTACGTAGCCACCGAAGAATTCATCGATGCCTTCACCACTGAGGGCAACCTTAACGGCTTTTCGGGTATCTTTTGACAGGTAGAAGGCCTGGTTTTCAGCAGCGTTGGATAGCGGTTCATCCATGTAGTACATAATGGTAGGAACGATCTTAAAGTAATCGTCCGCGTTCATGTAGATCTTAGTGTTCTTCTGGTGAATGCTGTTCGCAAATTTAGATGAATACTTCAATTCACTGTACTTAGAATTCTTGTATCCTAATGAGAACGAGTGAATTGGGGTGTGCTTAGCAGCTTCATTCAAGATGTAGCTTGAATCAACACCACTAGATAAGAAAGAACCGACTGGAACATCTGATACCATGTGTGCTTTAACCGTATTACTAACCAGTTTATGAATTTTATCAACGGCTTCTTTGGTCGTCATTTGGTTATTGATGTGATCATAATTAAAGTGATAATATTCATGCTTTTCCAGTCGATTACTATCAATATGATAAATTACGTATTGGCTAGGCATTACTTTATAAACGTGCTTAAATAACGTCTTATCGCTTGGGATAAATTGAAAACTCAAGTGAATTGGTAATAACTTAGTGTTGAATTCCTTTTTGAAGTTTGGATGTTCCAAGAAGGTCTTGATTTCTGAACCCCACAGGAACGTTTTGCCATCGTAGTAATAATACAGTGGCTTAATCCCGAAGTGGTCTCGGGCAGCTAAGATCTGTTTCTTGGTACTGTCGTAAATTACGAAGGCGAACATCCCACGTAATTTCTTAAGAATACCGGCACCCCAGGCTTCATAGCCTCTGATAATAACTTCAGAGTCAACATCGGTCTGGAAAGTGTAACCTAGTTTCTTAAGTTCTTTTCGAATATCTTTGTAGTTATAAATTTCACCATTAAAGGTTAAAACTTTGGTGTGGTCTTGACTGAATAGTGGCTGGCCACCATGAGCTAAATCAATGATGGATAAACGACGGAAGCCCATCGATACTCGACCATCATTAAAATAAGCTTCGTCATCAGGGCCACGGTGCTTAATTCGGTTAGCCATATTTTCGATGGTGCCCTTTGGGACATCCTTTTGGTCAACGTAACCAACGAATCCACACATGTTAATTACTCCTCAATTTTTAAGCGATATTTATTCCATTTAAAAATGTGATTATGTCTATAATCACACTGATATTGTAACAAAAAAAGCTTTGATTAACCATTATTATTAAATCAGCTTACACTAGAATCCTTTTCAAAGCTTTCCCTATCGTGTATAATACTAAATGTAATGCCCCAATGGCGGAATTGGCAGACGCGCGGCGTTCAGGTCGCCGTGGGATTTTTCCCGTATAGGTTCGAATCCTACTTGGGGCACTAATTAACTTAGTAAGTTAGAAAAAGTGGTAACTATTTTATAATGAGTTACCACTTTTTTATTTGTGATTTTTAACAACAATCAGGTAAATAAACATTAACTGTAAAATGATGATTACAAAGGCCCATACTAAAATCAGAATCCAAGGTTTAGCCGAATGATTTTGAGTCCAGATTACCAACGCCGAAATCACAATCACCACTACAGCTAACGCAAGCCACATTCGCCAATGTTTCAAATTATCGCAACCTTACTAACTTAATAATATTTTACATACAGAAAGGAAATCAATTCAAATGTTTAAGGAATTTAAGGATTTTATCTCACGAGGCAACGTCGTCGACATGGCTGTTGGTGTCATTATTGGTGGTGCCTTTACTGGCATCGTCAAATCATTGACCAAGAACTTAATTAACCCGTTAATCGGCTTATTCATGGGTAAAGTTGATTTCTCCAGCATTAAATTCAGTGTTGGCCAGGCCAATTTCCAGGTTGGTAACTTTATTAACTCCATCATTAACTTTTTAATCATCGCCTTCGTTGTCTTTATGATCATTAAAGTCATTAACGCCATCTCCCATAAAGAAAAGAAAGCTCAAGTTTCGACCACCGATCAGTTATTAACCGAAATTCGTGACGCCTTACAGGATAAGCCTAATTCGAAGCAATAAATCCGTTCGATGATATAATCAAAGCGGAGATGATACTATCCCAACGATTACTGATGACCTGCTTCGAAAAACAATTCGAATTCGGCCCAACCAAAGTTTTAAAGGTACTTACGGCAAAGTTACTTTAGTCGGTGGTAACAAACACTTCGGTGGTGCCATTATCATGGCTAGTTCCGCGGCGGTTTATTCTGGTGCTGGTTTAGTAACGACCGTATCTGACATGGCTAATTTATCTAGCCTTCACGCTAGATTACCTGAGGCCATGATTGCGGATGTCAATGATCCCAAACAGGTCAAAGCTTTAATTCAACCTGCTAAAGTCGTAGTGATTGGTTCCGGCTTAGGGACTGATGCCCACAGCCAACAAATCCTGAAGGAAGCTTTTGATGCCATCTCACCAAAACAAATTGTGGTGATCGATGGCTCGGCCATTACTTTAGTGGCTTTAAAGCACATCCCGTTACCAAAGGCTCACTTGATCTTCACACCGCACCAGGTTGAATGGCAACGCTTATCCGGCATTAAGTTAGCTGATCAAGGTGACATTGCTAAGAACCAGAAAGCTCGTGACCGAATCGGTGGCATCGTAGTTCTCAAATCTCACCATACTCAAATCTATAGTGACAAGCCAATGCTTCAAAACCCAATCGGCACACCTGCTCAAGCTACCGGTGGTATGGGTGATACATTGGCCGGCATGGTCGGTGGCTTCTGTGCTCAGTTCAGTAACTCACTTTATGCTACCGCTTCTGCAGTATATGCTCATAGTGACATCGCTGATCATTTAGCACAAAATCAATACGTCGTCTTACCAACGCAAATCATCAGCCACATCCCGCAATATATGAAACGCCACGAAGCACGTCGTTAAACTTAAAAATAACTAAAATAAAAAGTCGTTTTATCGATCAAAATTGATAAAGCGACTTTTTTGTATCTTAAGACCTAATTGTTAAAAGTTAATGTGTGACATATTCAAACATTGCTTCATTAAACTACTGATTAAATCTAACGTCATGTCAGAGATATGGTTAGTAGTCTTAACCGTCGACTTAGTTAACTGATCCGTTAACTTAGCGCCATCAAGTGAGTTAACAGCATTATCAACTGTTTCAATTCGGTGAAGTGCGTAGGCCTGAACATTAGTTCGGTAATCATTAACTTCATCCATGAAGTCGTGATAATGAGGCTCAATGTAAATCATTAATGATTTGAACATCCAGTAAGCGCTGTTCATGCTGATGCGTTTGCCAAGGGTTCGATAATTCTTAGCAGTCTGATTAATATTCGTGTAGAACGGTACGAACGGACTGTAACTATTAAACCCTAGTGATAACCATTCAATTGCGGCGTACTTATCAGGAACGTCATTCCGAATCTGCATGATGTGAGATGCAGCGTTTCGATCGATTGCAATCGGTCGGAATAATGGATGCTTGAATAAGTCCGGATGGGTAAATGGATCGTAAGGCGTCTGCTGGTAATGAGATGACAGGAAATTCTGAACATCCTGCACAGATAACTTACGGCCCGTGTGATGAATAAACGGAATGTTCTGGCTCATCGGGCTCTGCTTAACTTCTGGATTAAACATCTTCTGGCCGTACCAAGCACGTGGTGTATTGTAATGAGCGTCCCATGTGGAATGAGTACCAGCAATATTACGGAAGTTAAAACTATCCGGATGATTATTAAGATGATGCTTTTCAACAAATTCCTTTAAGCCAGGTGAGTACATAAAGTGATCAGGATCATTAAAATTAACGTCCTGAATCATCATCTGGTTAGGGGCAATCGCATAAGCGTCATCAGGAATTCGTTCGGCAACCCAATGATGACCGCCGGCAGTTTCTAAATACCAGACTTCGTTCTTATCAGAAAAAGCAATCCCGTTACTTTCACCGGTTCCATACTTCTCGATTAATTTACCAAGACGCTTAACACCTTCACGAGCATTATTAATGAATGGTAATACCAACGTTGGCATATTTTCTTCATTAACACCCTTAGCTACTAATGGATCAGCACCCATGAAACGGTCATTAGTAAAAGTGGTTTCCGTTGCACTCATGGCAACGTTTTTTTCGTTAATGCCGCCTTCTTCAAAGTAATGATTATCATTACCCTTAATCGGTTGAGCCGTATAACGATAGGAATGACTTGGTAATTTAACTTCTAAACCATCCTGTGATTTATAAACGGATGGTAATGAGTTGGCCGGAACGACTTTAAATTCAATCGGTCCGATTGGCTTCGGATAATCTTCGTTTCGGGCGATCATAGTTGAACCATCAATGCTAGCTTTTTTACCAACTAGCATCGTGGTACAAGCTAATTCATTTTTATTCATAACTTATCACGCTCTAATTCAAAATCTAATTAGCAACGACGTTTACGATCTTACCAGGGATTACGATGACTTTCCGGATCGTCTTGCCGTCCGTAAATTTCTTAATCCGTGGATTAGCTAAAGCGGTCTTCTTAATAGTGTCTTTGTCAGCGCTCTTATCAAAGGTCAGAACAACTCGGACTTTACCATTAACTTGAATAGCCATCTTCATCTTGGTCTGAACTAACTTACTTTGATCGAACTTTGGCCAGGACTGATAAGTAATCGTACCTTTGTGGCCTAAGCGCTGCCAGAGTTCTTCACAGATGTGTGGAGTAATTGGGTAAATTAACTTAACGAAACCTTCGATGTACTTCTTCGGAATGAACTTAGCTTTAGCAGCTTGGTTAGTAAAGACCATCATCTTAGAAATGGCAAGGTCGAACTGCATGTGTTCGTAATGATAAGTAACGTCCTTAACCATCTTGTTATAAATTCGGTCTAATGAATGATCGTTCTTGGAACCGATGTTACTACGAACTTTGCCATCGTCATCAATGATCAAGTTCCAGTAACGGTTGACCCAGCGGTAAACACCTTTAATGTCAGAAGTACTCCAAGGCTTAGCCTTAGTTAAAGGCCCCATGAACATTTCGTAAAGACGAAGGGTATCAGCACCGTATTGCTTAACGATGTCATCAGGGTTAACGACGTTACCCTTAGACTTAGACATCTTAACGTGATGTTTACCTAAGATCATTCCTTGGTTAACTAACTTCTGGAATGGTTCCTTAGTTGGTACAACACCGATGTCGTAAAGGAATTTATGCCAGAAACGAGCGTAAAGTAAGTGCAAAACGGCATGTTCAGCACCACCAACGTACAAATCAACTGGTAACCAGTACTTCATTGATTTACGACTAGCTAAGGCATGATCATTATGTGGATCACAGTAACGTAAGTAGTACCAGGAACTGCCGGCCCATTGTGGCATGGTGTTGGTTTCACGTTTACCTTTCATGCCTGTCTTTGGATCCGTAACGTTGACCCAATCTTTCAGATTAGCTAACGGACTTTCCATACTGCCAGATTCTTTCAAATCATCGGCCTTAGGAAGTTTCAATGGCAACTGGTCTTCAGGAACCATGGTCGTCTTACCGTTTTCCCAGTGAATTGCTGGAATTGGTTCGCCCCAGTAACGCTGACGTGAGAAGATCCAGTCACGAAGACGGTAGTTGACCTTTCGTTTACCACAGTTATGGTCAACTAACCACTTAATGGCGGCTTTAATGGCTTGTTTCTTGTTCATCCCGTTCAAGAATCCAGAATTAATGTGGGTTCCGTCACCGGTATAAGCTTCCTTCTTAATGTCGCCACCCTTGATGACTTGAATCATTGGTAAGTGGAACTTCTTAGCAAATGCATAGTCACGGTCATCATGGGCAGGAACCGCCATAATAGCACCGGTACCATAAGATGGTAATACATAATCACCGATCCATACTGGAACTTTGCGACCGTTAATCGGATCTTTAGCGTAAGCACCGGTAAATACACCGGTCTTATTCTTGTTTAAGTCGGTTCGTTCTAAATCAGACTTTGTGGCGATCTTCTTACGGTAAGCCTTAATCTTAGGAGCTTGTTCCTTAGTCATGATCTTATCGACGACTTTGTGTTCAGGTGATAGAACCATGTATGTACAGCCGAATAATGTATCAGGGCGGGTCGTGAAGACTTCGATCTTGGTATCAGGATGACCTACAACTGGGAAGTAAACCGCAGCCCCTTCAGAACGGCCAATCCAATTTCGTTGCATTCGTTTAATACTCTGTGGCCAATTAATGGTCTTTAAGCCATCAAGTAACTTATCAGCATACTTGGTGATTCGAAGGACCCACTGACGCATTGGAACACGGTAAACCGGGTAACCACCACGAACGGTCTTGCCATCTTTAACTTCTTCGTTAGCAACGACGGTACCACCCATGAAGTCAGGTGCCCAGTTAACGTCGATCTTGTTTTCGTAAGCTAAACCGTGCTTGTACATCTGTTCAAAGATCCATTGGGTCCACTTATAATATTTAGGATCAGTGGTGTTGACTTCACGATCCCAATCGTAAGAAAAGCCTAAGGACTGAATCTGACGACGGAAATGATTAATGTTTTCTTCAGTAAACTTACCAGGTTCATGATGCGTCTTTAAAGCGTATTGTTCAGCTGGTAAGCCAAAGGCATCCCAGCCCATCGGATGCAAAACGTTAAAGCCCTGCATTCGCTTCATACGGGCGATGATGTCAGTTGCAGTATAACCTTCTGGATGACCAACATGAAGGCCTTGACCAGACGGATACGGGAACATGTCTAATACATAGTACTTCGGCTTGGAGAAATCATTGCTGGCTTTAAAAGTCTTATGAGTCAGCCAGTAATGCTGCCACTTTTTTTCAATTTTCATATGATTATATGCCATATGGATCTTCCTTTCACAGTAAACAGAAAAACGCCCTATTAAATCTACTTATTTAGTAGAATCAATAGGACGAATCTTTCCGCGTTACCACCTAAATTCCTTACTTACGTAAGGCACTTGATTATCATTAACGCTGACTAAACGTTTAAGCCTACGTTATTTTCAGCTTAACAATCCACGACGAGTTCAATTAACTAAAGTCTGAATTCACACCAACCATTCAGTCGCTGAAAGATTAGTTAACATACTAATTCGCTTCACATCAATTTAATATTGAACATTTTTTAGTATAGCACACGATAACGAAGTTAGTTAAAATAGTCTTAGATAATTTAAAAATAAGGGAGTAAATCAACATGAAAATTCCCGCAGCTTTGAAGTATAGCCACGTGCTATTGAAACAGGTCGTTCAACGTGGCGATAACGTGATTGACGCGACCATGGGCAACGGTAACGACACCGCATTCCTTGCTAAATTAGTGGGTGATCATGGTAACGTCTACGCATTCGATATTCAGGATCAAGCACTTCAAAAAACTAAACAGCGATTGATTAAAAGTAATTTAACGAAATCGGTAACTTTATATCACACTGGACATCAACATATTCTAGATACGATTGGAATGACGTCTATTTCAGCCGCCATTTTTAATTTGGGGTATCTACCTGGCGGTAACAAAAAAATTATTACTCGACCGACAACGACGTTAAGTGCCATCAAACAATGCTTAATGATCTTACAAAAAGGCGGCATGATCGTTCTAGTTCTGTATTATGGACATCCCGGTGGCAAACCGGAAAAGAACGATGTTTTACAGTTTGCTAGCAAATTAAATCAAAAACAATACACCGTTTTAAAGTATCAGTTCATCAACCAGGTTAACGATCCACCGATCTTAGTCGCAATCCAGAAATTATAATTGTATTTGAGACACTAAAAAATCGCCCTAATCTTAATAATTAGGACGATTTTTCATTTTAATCTTCATTAATTTACTTTAAATGGAAATACTTCTTTAAAGCCGGAACCTTATCAGTGTGTTCCCATGGTAAATCAATATCGGTTCGACCAAAATGACCGTAGGCAGCGGTCTTTTCGTAGATCGGTCGACGTAAATTCAAATTATAAATAATAGCTAACGGACGTAAATCAAAAAGCTTTAAAACGGCTTTATGTAAAGCATCGTTAGAAACTTTACCAGTTCCAAAGGTATTGACTGTAATTGAAACGGGCTTAGCAACACCGATGGCATAGGCTAATTGGAGTTCAACCTTATGAGCTAAACCAGCAGCAACGATGTTTTTGGCAACGTAACGAGCGGCATAGCAAGCTGAACGGTCAACCTTGGATGGATCCTTACCGGAGAAAGCACCACCACCATGACGAGCGGCACCACCGTAAGTATCAACGATGATCTTACGACCGGTCAAACCAGCATCACCATGTGGTCCACCAATAACGAACGGACCCGCAGGATTAACGAAGTACTTAGTCTTGTCATCCAATAACTTACCTGGAATAACGTGCTTAATAATCTTATTAATTACGTCATGACGAATCTGTTTCATACTAACGTCAGGATCATGTTGAGTACTGAGAACAACGGTATCAACACGGAACGGTCGATCGTTATCATCATATTCAACGGTGACTTCCGACTTAGCATCTGGACGTAAGTAAGGGATCACACCACTCTTACGAACTTTCGTGGTGTAAAGCATTAACTTATCAGCTAATTCAATTGGCATCGGCATTAATTCAGATGTCTCATCAGAGGCATAACCAAACATAATACCTTGATCACCAGCACCTAGCTTGTCGAACTTATCCTTGTCACCATGACGAGCTTCAATTGAATTATCAACCCCGTGAGCAATATTAGGTGATTGATGATCCAAGGCCACTAACACGGCACAGGTATCAGCGTTAAAGCCATAGTCATCCGTATTATAGCCAATTCGCTTAATCGTATGACGAACGACCTTTTGGATATCAACATGGGCTTTACTAGTGATTTCACCAAATACTAGGACCAAACCAGTCGTGACCGAACATTCACAGGCCACGTGAGACTTCGGATCTTTGGCCAGGTATGCATCTAAAACGGCATCGCTAATCTGGTCAGCCACTTTATCTGGATGACCTTCAGATACCGATTCAGACGTAAACAAATGTTTATTTCTCAATTTAAAAGTTCCCCCTATAAAAAGTTTTACAGGTTACAAGGCACCTTCACAATAAGTGAATCCTATCGGGAATATGCACATATAACGATAGTTATAATACCATATTTAGTTACCATTTAGTAAACTTTAGATTAAATGATCCAGATGCATCCGCTTGGCAAGATACTTCCCGGTCTGACTCTTCGGTGATTTCGCAATTTCACGTGGCGTTCCAGTAGCTACGATTTCACCACCATGAATGCCACCTTTAGGTCCTAAATCGATTACATAATCTGCGTTCATAATTACGTCTAAATCATGTTCGATTACAACTAATGTGGCACCCTTTTCAATTAACTGGTCAAAAACATGATTTAAAACTTGGACATCTTTCGGATGTAAACCCACTGACGGTTCATCAAAGACAAATAGTGTGTCGTCCTGATGACGACCCATTTGGGATACCAGTTTTAAACGCTGAGCTTCACCACCAGAGAGGATTGGTGTACTTTCACCTAAAATTAAGTAGCCTAAGCCCATCCGATCTAAAGCTTTTAAGATAAACTCAATTTTATTTTGGTTACGAAAGACCTTTTCGGCATCCCTCACTGACAAATTTAAGATGTCAGCAATACTATAACCGTGCCACTTCACTTGTAAAGTCGGTTGAGAATAACGTTTACCGTGACAAACCGGACAGGTCATTGTCATATCCGGCAGATATTGAATATCCAACGAAATAGATCCAGTTCCCTGGCAATTTGGGCAGGCACCCGATTTAACGTTATATGAGAAATGACCAGCTCGCCAATGTCGTTTTTTAGCTAACGAAGTCTGCGCAAATAATTTGCGAATCGGATCCCAAATTCCGCAATACGTGGCGACCGTCGATCGAACGTTCTTCCCAATTGGGACGGAATCGATCTTGATGACCCGTTTTAAGCCCCCGTTATTAAATTTAGTAACATAGGACGGTAACGGCTGATGCTTGCTCTGATTCTGCATCGATTTTACTAAACCGTCCATAATCAACGTCGATTTACCAGCTCCGGAATAACCTGAAACGACGGTTAAACGCTTTTTAGGAAACTTAGCCTGAACGTGATGAAGATTAAACCGATGACTAATACCTAATTGTAAATAACCATATTTAAAGATCTGATCTTTTGGTGGTCGATGACGCACGATAACCTTAGCGTCACCTTTTAAGAACGGCGCAATCAACGAATGTGGACTATTCTCAATTTCTTTTGGCGTTCCGTGATCAACGATCGTGCCACCCCATCGACCAGCTTTTGGTCCAATCTCGATAATGTAATCTGCAGCGGAAATAATGTCGATATTATGATCGACCACCACTAACGAATTACCCTGTGAAACCAACTGTCGTAAAACCTTTACTAATCCAGCGACATTAGCAGCGTGTAAGCCAACGGATGGTTCATCTAAAACGTAAAGAACGCCTGTCGTTTGGCTCCGTAAGGTTCGACCTAATTGAATTCGTTGTAATTCACCGGTCGATAAAGTATTACCAGCTCGAGATAAAGTTAAATAATCTAATCCTAAATCATAAAGCGGTTTGATGCTGTCCATTAATTCGTTAATTAAGGTTCGGCCTAACTTATGCATCGTTTTCGGTAACCACATCAGTACTTTGTGCATAAAAGGTTTTAATTCCGTCAAGGTCATATTACAAACCTGGCCAATATTTTTACTGGCTAGTTTGGTCCGATATAAAGTTGGATCAAAGCGCATCCCATGACAACGTGGACACGTCCCAAATTCATAGAAACGATCCAAGCGTTTAATAGCCCGAGCGTTATGAGTAGTTGCTAAACTATCTTTAACAGCAGCAAACGCATTCTCATACTCGGCGTTGTTCATATGAAAGATTTTTCCGGTTCGTGATGGAATATTAATGGCATACGTCTTTCTCGGTCCCGCAAATACCAAGCGTTTTTCATGTTGGGTCAGATCCTTAAATGGAACATTAATTCGGATTCCGACTTCACGTGCTACCCACGGCATAAAGTTACGGCCTGGTAAATGCCAGGATGCCACAGCACCATCACTAATGGTTTTATTAGCATCTGGTACTAATCGCGATTTAACGATTTGTCGAACCTTTCCAGTTCCTTGACACATTTTACATGCACCATCGGAATTAAAGGCAAAATCTTCAGCACTTGGTGCCATAAAGACTTTTCCACAGGTTGGGCATTTAATTTTACCCATGGCCTCACCTGGTAAATCCATGGCTTGAGCAACTTTAATTGTTGGTGGAACCTGATGACCATTTGGACATTGATGGGAACCCAACCGAGAAAATATCAGTCGTAAAACGTTTAATCCTTCTGACATCGTTCCAACTGTCGAGCGATCACCGGGTACAGCTGGTCTTTGTCGTAGCGCAATCGCACTTGGTAAGTACTTAACTTTTCTAACGTTTGCTCGACCGACCTGACCAATTCGACGTCTGGTGTATGTTGCCAGTGCATTTAGATATCGACGAGCACCTTCAGCATATAAAACGCCCATTGCTAATGATGACTTACCAGATCCGGAAACCCCGGTAATGGCAACAAACGCATTCAACGGAATCGAGACGTTGATGTTCTTTAAATTATTAACCTTAGCACCATAAACTTCGATATTATTAGGTATCGTTTCCTTATGTCTAATTGGCAATCGTATCATCCCTTGTTCACTTTAATTTGGGTAAACAAAAAAGGAACCTCTTAAATGAGATTCCTTATAACCAAATATTATGATGCCGAAGATGGGGCTCGAACCCATACGGCCCGCAAAGGCCACTGGATTTTGAATCCAACGCGTCTGCCAATTCCGCCACTTCGGCAATGGGGTGTATAAAAATAAGGCGGTAATCCGATTCGAACGGATGATAAAGGTTTTGCGAACCTCTGCCTTAGCCTCTTGGCTATACCGCCATTAGAAATTATTTAAATAAAAGGGCCGTGTGTGGGACTCGAACCCACGCGTGCACGGGCCACAACCGTGTGTGTTGACCAACTTCACCAACACAGCCATAAACAAGCACGGATAGCTGGACTCGAACCAGCATCGATGGTTTTGGGGACCATAATCCTACCAATTGGAAGATATCCGTATATTAGTGGACGGGATAGGATTTGAACCTATGAACTCGTAAGAGAGCGGATTTACGGTCCGCCGCGTTTAACCAGACTTCGCTACCCGTCCATAAATGGCTCGGGACGGAATCGAACCGCCGACACAACGGGCTTCAACCGTTTGCTCTACCGACTGAGCTACCAAGCCATATCATGTTAGATATAATATCAAATTGTCTAACGGTTCGTACCGGACTCGAACCGGTGACCTCTTGCGTGACAGGCAAGCGTCCTAAACCAAGTAGACCAACGAACCATTAATGACCCGTACAGGATTCGGACCTGTGTTACTGCCGTGAAAGGGCAGTGTCTTAAACCACTTGACTAACGGGTCATAAGAAGTGGAGAGTGAGGGATTCGAACCCTCGCGCCAAATTGATGACCTACGCCCTTAGCAGGGGTGCCTCTTCAGCCACTTGAGTAACTCTCCATAATGGGTCTGGACAGACTCGAACTGTCGACCTCACCCTTATCAGGGGTGCGCTCTAACCAACTGAGCTACAGACCCAAGTTTTATTATAAAGCGGGTAACCAGAATCGAACTGGCAACATCAGCTTGGAAGGCTGAGGTTTTACCATTAAACTATACCCGCATTTATATCTTTTGTCAATTAGTGGCTCGGGACGGAATCGGACCGCCGACACAACGGGCTTCAACCGTTTGCTCTACCGACTGAGCTACCGAGCCAAGTACGGTTCGTACCGGACTCGAACCGGTGACCTCTTGCGTGACAGGCAAGCGTCCTAAACCAAGTAGACCAACGAACCATAGTTAAACATATAATTGCGGGGGCTGGATTTGAACCAACGACCTTTGGGTTATGAGCCCAACGAGCTACCAAACTGCTCCACCCCGCGATAATAAGGTGGATGGGGGATTCGAACCCCCGCGCGGATACAGTCCGCCTAACGGTTTTCAGAACCGTCCTCTTCAGCCACTTGAGTAATCCACCAAAATTGCTAAAGAGCTTACGTACTCCAGGAATGGACCTTGTAGGACTCGAACCCACGACAAGACGATTATGGGTCGTCCGCTCTAACCAACTGAGCTAAAGGTCCAAAACCTTATCGCGGCGGAGGGGATCGAACCCACGACCTCCCGGGTATGAACCGGACGCTCTAGCCAGCTGAGCTACACCGCGAAAATGTTTAATTAGTTGATACAATAAGTATCAATCGGGAAGACAAGATTCGAACTTGCGACCTCCTGGTCCCAAACCAGGCGCTCTACCAAGCTGAGCTACTTCCCGAAGAATATATGCACCATATAGGGCTCGAACCTATAACCTCTTGATTCGTAATCAAGCGCTCTATCCAGTTGCGCTAATGGTGCATAACATGCCGAGGATCGGGCTCGAACCGATATGGACAAAAATGTCCGCGGGATTTTAAATCCCGTGCGTCTGCCAATTCCGCCACCCCGGCAAGGTAGCTAAATAAATATTTAACTAAAGCGGAAGACGAGATTCGAACTCGCGACCCCCACCATGGCAAGGTGATGTTCTACCACTGAACTACTTCCGCAAAAATAATGCCGACTGAAGGATTCGGACCTTCGACCCTCTGTTTACAAAACAGATGCTCTGCCAACTGAGCTAAGTCGGCATCATAAATAATATACGACTGGTATGAGCCGTAAGGGATTTGAACCCTTGACCCTCTGATTAAAAGTCAGATGCTCTACCAGCTGAGCTAACGGCTCATATTAAAATGGAGGATATCGGGCTCGAACCAATGACCTCCTGCTTGTAAGGCAGATGCTCTCCCAACTGAGCTAATCCTCCAGGATTGCGTGGCAACGGCCTATCCTCGCAGAGGGCGATCCCTCAACTACTTTCGGCGCGCGGAAGCTTAACTTCTGTGTTCGGCATGGGAACAGGTGTATCCTTCCGGCTATCGCCACCACACTATATTTTCAAGAGAACTTCGTTCTCTCAAAACTGGCTAATATTCATACTTCTCCGAGGATACCTTTTTGGGTTAAGTCCTCGACCGATTAGTACTGGTCGGCTTCACGCCTCGCGGCGCTTCCACGTCCAGCCTATCGAACTCATCATCTATGAGTGGTCTTACTTCCCCGAAGGGAATGGGAAATCTCATCTTGAGGTGGGTTTCACACTTAGATGCTTTCAGCGTTTCTCTCATCCATACATAGCTACTCAGCAGTGCCCCTGGCGGGACAACTGATACACCAGCGGTATGTCCATCTCGGTCCTCTCGTACTAAAGACGGCTCCTCTCAGATTTCCTACGCCCGCGACGGATAGGGACCGAACTGTCTCACGACGTTCTAAACCCAGCTCGCGTACCGCTTTGATGGGCGAACAGCCCAACCCTTGGAACCAACTACAGCTCCAGGATGCGATGAGCCGACATCGAGGTGCCAAACCTTCCCGTCGATATGAACTCTTGGGGAAGATAAGCCTGTTATCCCCGGGGTAGCTTTTATCCGTTGAGCGATGGCCCTTCCATTCGGAACCACCGGATCACTAAGTCCGACTTTCGTCCCTGCTCGACCCGTTGGTCTCACAGTCAAGCTCCCTTGTGCCTTTACACTCGATGAATGATTTCCAACCATTCTGAGGGAACCTTTGAGCGCCTCCGCTACTCTTTAGGAGGCGACCGCCCCAGTCAAACTGCCAACCTGACACTGTCTCCTGCCACGATCAGTGGCATGGGTTAGAGTGTTCGTACAACAGGGGTAGTATCCCAAAGACGCCTCCACCGAAACTAGCGTTCCGGTTTCCACGGCTCCTACCTATTCTGTACAAGTCATATGAACACCCAATGTCAAGCTACAGTAAAGCTCCACGGGGTCTTTCCGTCCTGTCGCGGGAAACCTGCTTCTTCACAGGTACTTCAATTTCACCGAGTCCTTCGTTGAGACAGTGCTCAGATCGTTACGCCTTTCGTGCGGGTCGGAATTTACCCGACAAGGAATTTCGCTACCTTAGGACCGTTATAGTTACGGCCGCCGTTTACTGGGGCTTCATTTCAGAGCTTCGCCGAAGCTGACTCATCCATTTAACCTTCCAGCACCGGGCAGGCGTCAGCCCATATACTTCATCTTACGATTTCGCATAAACCTGTGTTTTTAGTAAACAGTCGCCTGAGCTTTGTCACTGCGGCTGCACTGACGTGCAGCGCCCCTTCTTCCGAAGTTACGGGGCAATTTTGCCGAATTCCTTAACGAAGGTTCACTCGCTCACTTTAGAATTCTCATCCTGACTACCTGTGTCGGTTTGCGGTACGGGCGGTTAATCACTAGCTAGAAACTTTTCTTGACAGCGTGACGTCAGTAACTTCCTTACTAAACTTCAGTCCTCGTCACTGCTCACGTGAACGGGAACAAGCATTTGACTCATTCCCTGGCTCGCAGCTTGAACATGCACAACCAGCGGCATGCATTACTTAGCCTTCTGTGTCTTTCCTTCGCTTAAAACGCAATTAACCGGTACAGGAATCTCAACCTGTTATCCATCGCCTATGCCTTTCGGCCTCGGCTTAGGTCCCGACTAACCCTGGGCGGACGAACCTTCCCCAGGAAACCTTAGTCATCCGGTGAACTAGATTCTCACTAGTTTCTCGTTACTCATACCGGCATTCTCACTTCTAAGCGCTCCACAGGTCCTCACGGTCCTGCTTCAGTGCCCTTAGAACGCTCTCCTATCACGCGCACCTGACGGTGCGTGTCCACGATTTCGGTAATGTGCTTAGCCCCGGTAAATTTTCGGCGCAAAACCACTCGGCTAGTGAGCTATTACGCACTCTTTAAATGATGGCTGCTTCTGAGCCAACATCCTAGCTGTCTATGCAATTTCACTTCCTTTTCCACTCAGCACATATTTAGGGACCTTAATCGGTGGTCTGGGCTGTTTCCCTTTCGACCATGGATCTTATTACTCACAGTCTGACTCCCGGATATTTAAATCAATGGCATTTGGAGTTTATCAGAAATCAGTAGCTCAAGACGAGTCCTTCATTCTAACAGTCGCTCTACCTCCATGATTCTTCATCCGAGGCTAGCCCTAAGGTTATTTCGGAGAGAACCAGCTATCTCCAAGTTTGTTTGGAATTTCACCGCTATCCACATCTCGTCCAAGCAATTTTCAACTTACACTGGTTCGGACCTCCGGTCCGTATTACCGAACTTTCATCCTGGACATGGATAGCTCACTTGGTTTCGGGTCTACGGCAACATACTCAACGCCTGATTGAGACTCGCTTTCGCTGCGGCTCCGGCTTTTCGCCTTAACCTCGCATGCAACTGTAACTCGCCGGTTCATTCTGCAAGAGGCACGCTATCACCCGTTAACGGGCTCTAACTGCTTGTAAGCATATGGTTTCAAGAACTGTTTCACTCCCCTTCCGGGGTGCTTTTCACCTTTCCCTCACGGTACTGGTTCACTATCGGTCACTAGGTGGTATTTAGCCTTGGGAGATGGTTCTCCCGGCTTCCGACGGAGTTACACGTGTTCCGTCGTACTCAGGATCCTGAACTGAGAAGCATCAATTTCGCCTACGGGGCGTTCGCCCTCTCTGGCAGATCTTTCCAAATCTTTTGACTATTAATGCTTTTGGTAACTCAAATGTTCAGTCCTACAACCCCATGAAGCAAGCTCCATGGTTTGGGCTCTTCCCCGTTCGCTCGCCGCTACTTAGGGAATCGAAATTTCTTTCTGTTCCTGCTGCTACTTAGATGTTTCAGTTCACAGCGTTTTCCCCTCGCCAGCTAATCAATTCACTGGCGAGTAATCACCGACTGAGGTGATTGGGTTTCCCCATTCGGAAATCCCCGGATCAAAGCTTACTTACAGCTCCCCGAGGCATATCGGTGTTTGTTCCGTCCTTCTTCGGCTCCTAGTGCCAAGGCATCCACCATACGCTCATAATAACTTAACCTAAATGTTTGTCACTTGCGTGACAACGGTTTTGGTCATTTTGAATAATTTTAGAATTCAAAAATAACGCGGTGTTCTCGGTTGAAATTAAAATTTAAAATAAATAATAATTTCAATAGGAAATATAAATATTATCCAGTTTTCAAAGAACCAAGTAAGAGACCATAGGTCTCTCAAAACTAAACAAGATTTCGATATCTGTACAAGTTTCCGATTGAATGTAAATCCTTAGAAAGGAGGTGATCCAGCCGCAGGTTCTCCTACGGCTACCTTGTTACGACTTCACCCTAATCATTCGTCCCACCTTAGATAGCTGGCTCCCCAGAAGGGGTTGCCGCACTATCTTTGGGTGTTACGGACTCTCATGGTGTGACGGGCGGTATGTACAAGACCCGGGAACGTATTCACCGTGGCATGCTGATCCACGATTACTAGTGATTCCAGCTTCGTGCAGTCGAGTTGCAGACTGCAGTCCGAACTGAGAACAGCTTTATGGGATTAGCTTGACCTCGCGGTTTCGCAACCCATTGTACTGTCCATTGTAGCACGTGTGTAGCCCAGGCCATAAGGGGCATGATGATCAGACGTCATCCTCACCTTCCTCCGGTTTATCACCGGCAGTCTGACTAGAGTGCCCAACTGAATGCTGGCAACTAGTCACAAGGGTTGTGCTCGTTGCGGGACTTGACCCAACATCTCACGACACGAGCTGACGACGACCATGCACCACCTGTAGATCTGTCCCCGAAGGGAACAGCTAATCTCTTAGCCTAACAGAAGTATGTCAAGGCCTGGTAAGGTTCTTCGCGTAGCATCGAATTAAACCACATGCTCCACCACTTGTGCGGGTCCCCGTCAATTCCTTTGAGTTTCAACCTTGCGGTCGTACTCCCCAGGCGGAGTGCTTAATGTGTTAACTTCGGCACTAAAGGACGGAAATCCTCTAACACCTAGCACTCAACGTTTACAGCATGGACTACCAGGGTATCTAATCCTGTTTGCTACCCATGCTTTCGAGCCTCAGCGTCAGTGACAGACCAGACAGCCGCTTTCGCCACTGGTATTCTACCATATATCTACGCATTTCACCGCTACACATGGTGTTCTACTGTCCTCTTCTGTACTCAAGTCGCTCAGTTTCCAATGCACTTCTTCGGTTAAGCCGAAGGCTTTCACATCGGACTTAAACAACCGCCTGCGCTCGCTTTACGCCCAATAAATCCGGATAACGCTTGCCACCCACGTATTACCGCGGCTGCTGGCACGTAGTTAGCCGTGACTTTCTAACCAGATACCGTCACTACCAAGCCATTTCCTACTTGGTACGTTCTTCTCTAGCAACAGAATTTTACGAGCCGAAACCCTTCTTCATTCACGCGGTGTTGCTTCATCAGGCTTTCGCCCATTGTGAAAGATTCCCTACTGCTGCCTCCCGTAGGAGTCTGGACCGTGTCTCAGTTCCAATGTGGCCGATTAACCTCTCAGTTCGGCTATCCATCATCGTCTTGGTAGGCCTTTATCTTACCAACTAACTAATGGACCGCGGGTCCCTCCAAGAGCGACGCAAACGCGCCTTTCAAACTGAAACCATGTGGTTTCAGTTGTTATCCGGTATTATCATCCGTTTCCAGATGCTATCCCAGACTCAAGGGCAGGTTACCCACGTGTTACTCACCCATCCGCCGCTCACTCGAATGTAGAATCATTTGATGCAGAGCATCAAAATCATCTACGGGAGTGCGCGCGACTTGCATGTATTAGGCACACCGCCAGCGTTCATCCTGAGCCAGGATCAAACTCTCATGTTAAAAATAACATAAGAACTTAATTACAAGCTCTTAAGATTAAATTACTAGTTTAGTTGTACGAACGAATTTATTAAAAACGCACGTAAAGTTAAAAATCTCATTATAAAATAACGAGACCACTTGCACTTGTGATGTCAAAATCTTGTTCAGTTTTCAAAGACCTACAATTGCTAACCACATGAGCTCTCGCTCACGTGACAATTATTAATATATCACTCCCGTGAAATATTGTCAAGCAGCATTTTAAATCTTTTAATTAAGATCAATAATTAATTAAGATAACTACTCGTTGCTCTCACGCGACGACAATTAATACTTTACTCGTTTCCCATATTACTGTCAATGGGTTATTAAAATATATTTCACTTTTATTTTGAATAATGGATTATCAAGGTTGAAATCAACGTTAAACACGCGATAAAGCCGATTAAGCACCACGCAAAATAACCTGTAGGTAATACCTTAATAACCGGGTCCAAACGAACACTGAAGACCCAATCTCGGTTTCTAAACATCACCTGATGGAATTTAATAAAGAAATTCTGAAAATTAACAAGAGCAATACTCATTATTACTAATATAAACGTTAGAAAGATCTTGAATGGATTTATTAATTTCCATAGAAGATCTTTCTTGATTAACTGCTTAATAAGCATATGGCTAACGACACCAAGAACAATCAAACATAGGTTGTTAGCCATAATTAAATGACGAACATCCCTAAAATGAGCAAGCCCCTTCTGAGAACTTCGAAAGAATTCTAAATTCAAGTGAGAATCCCACGGAACCTGTAAATATCTCAACATAAAAAAATAGCACTTCATCAACGAAGCACTACTCAATCCTGAAATTTGTCTTAGATGAAAATGCTGAATTGCAATCCAATAAAACAAACCAGATACATTAATCGTTAAAAATACTGACAATAAAATTACGAAAATAATGATAGTCAATATCTTCACGTTATCTTTTAATCGGTAAATCATTTTACATTAAAGCTTCCACTGATCTAACGATTTAATCTGATAAGTGGGCTTAATCTTCTTAGTGGCAATTTGCTGTGGCGTGGAAACTCCGGTATACACTAATAACGAATCCATTCCAAAATTAATTGCCGCAGAAATATCGGTCATGTAGTTATCACCAACCATGACAACTTGATCTTTCTTCAAGCCAATTAATTTTAAGGCATTTCGTAAAATAATGGTCTTCGGTTTACCAATCACAATGGGTTGAGTTTGGGTGGCATATCTAACCATGTCGACTAAGGCTCCAGCACCAGGTAACATCCCTTTTTCATTTGGAATATTAGTATCGATATTAGTCCCGATAAATGTAGCGCCATGCTGAATCGCCAATGTCGCAATCGCAAAATCTTTATAAGTTGCCTGGTCATCTAAAGCAACCGTAACGAACTTCGGGTGATGCGGTGTAATTACAAAGCCTTTTTGCATTAAAGCTTGTTTTAAGCCCTTTTCACCAACGACAAAGACCGTTCGATTCTCTTTACCGGGATCCGCAATATCATCTAAATAATCTGCTGTTGCCAAACCAGCGGTATATACATTTTCGGGCTTAACATGAATATCATGATTATCAGATAGATTGCGGACCACATCAACCGGCATTTTGGTCGTATTATTAGTCACAAACAAAAACGGGATCTTCTTAGCCTGCAAACGTTCAATGAATCGTCGCGCTGCAGGAATTCGATGTTTCCCTCGATAAACAGTACCATCTAAATCAATAAAGTAGCCTTTATATTTAGGCATAAGGTTCTTCCTCTCTTAATGACGTTTAGCAATTCGAAATTGCTTATGTGGATTTCGTTTAAACGATTTATGTTGACGGTTAGACGGACGATGATGAAATGACCGTCGTTTAAAATGACGTTTATGACTTCGCTTGGTGACATCAGCGTTCTTTAAAATAAAGTATGATACGCCAAAATTGCAATATTCCATCAAGAAATCCTGTAAATAAGAAATTTTTAAATCGTCAGCGACGTGACAATTATCATCATAAAAGCCTGTCAATCTCAGTTGGTCGTAACTCCAATCACCTAAGATATAGCCATAATTGCTATAAACGGGATTGTATCTATATTTAAAGGCATCCAAATCAAAAGTATGATGATTATCGACAATCAAATCATATGGATGTCCATTAATTAATAATTTATCTTTAGAAACCTGTTTAATATCAGCTAAAGGAGCTCGATGAGCACGAGCTTGTTGAACCAGGTCATCAACCTGTTTTCGATCCATAGCAGTCGCTCCTTAAAATCTATCGTTATTATATAAGAATTAATCTCTGTCGGTTCGACTATAAATTGAATAGCCCCAGTACATTAAAATCAGCCAGATAACTGACCCGACTAAAGCGATGAATGTCTCAGGTTTAAACATCAAGATCACCATTACAAATGCTAAAAAGGCTAATGCTAAATAATCACTGACTGGATAACCGGGCATTTTAAATTCTAGTTTACTGGTTAGATGTTTCTTAGCAACTTTTCGACGATATTGTAAATGGGTAAGGACAATCATTCCCCAAATATACAGGAAACACGTCGTGGATACACTTGAAATAAATGAGAATACACCACTTGGTGTCATCAAATTCAATAGTACCGAAATCGCAATAATCAACGTTGAAAAGCCAATTGCATAGGTCGGAACATGATGTTTCTTAGATACGGAACTAAGTTTTCGGCCAAATTTAGAATGGTGATTATAACATAATGAGAACACCATTCGTCCCGTAGTAAAAATAGCACTATTACATGAAGATAACGCGGCAGTTAAAACGACAAAGTTAATAATGGATGCCGCAAATTTAATCCCGACGTTAGCAAATACCTGAACAAATGGACTAGACGATGCTGACACATCAATCCAAGGATATATGCACATTAAGGCCAGTAATGAGCCAACGTAGAATAACAGAATTCGAGTTGGAACACTATTGATGCATTTAGGAATTTCACGTTGCGGGCTTTTGGTCTCGGCAGCGGTCATACCAATCATTTCAATGCCGACAAAACTAAATACGACCATTTGAAACGACAGTAAAAAGCCCTTCAAGCCGTGTGAAAAAAAACCGTAATTAACTAAATTAGACAAACTTACAAAACCAACGTGGGTTCGATAATGAACCATCACCATAATAATTCCGGTTAAGATTAACATGATAATGGCAAAAATCTTAATTAACGCAAACCAGAATTCAGTTTCACCAAATACCGACACGTTCTTAGAATTCAAGATGAACAAGATTATTAAAACAATTAATCCCGTCACCCATTGTGGCAGATGGGGAAACCAGAACTTCATATACATCCCAGCAGCCGTTATCTCAGCCATCGCAATGGTGATCCAACATATCCAATATGTCCAACCAACAACAAAGCCGTTTCTTCGACCTAAATATTTAGTAATAAAATCAATATATGAACGGCAATTAGGATTTGAAATTAATAATTCACCTAATGCCCTCATAATCAAGAAGCACACTAGCCCGGCAATTAAATACGCAAATATAATTGCAGGCCCTGCTAATTTAATCGATTGACCGGCACCTAAAAACAGACCGGTACCAATCGCTCCACCTAGCGCAATTAACTGAACATGCCTAGGCTTCAGGCCATGCGCTAATTGATTATCGTGTTCACCGTTTTTCATTTATTATCCACCCTTTAACAACAGTATACACGCAATCACTAACCATCAGAATGTAAAAATTAATAAAAAAGATGGTAATTAGCCAGCTATATAATATTCAAATTAATTATTTAATAAGTCATGTTCTTCCCATTCAACGATCTCAGCAATAAATTTCTGAAATTCACCAGGCTTTTTAAACGATGGGAATTCACCAATCATAACTCGTTTGGCTTGCTTAGCGTTACCACCACGACGTTGTAACAACAGAATAGCTTTTTGAGCTTGCTTATTAGCAAACAATTCCGGTGGTAAATTAAGCATCCCCTGTAGATACACATCGGTTTCCATCCACTTTAAAAGCGACTTAGCCTGTGGAGTATCAAATAATGTTGACGGTACCAGGAATTCACCAAAGCCACCTGGCTTCACGTGATTCATAGCTTGTTCAATCAACAGATGATGAGCATATGAATGGCCATTGGTGGCTCTAGTTTGATATTTACTGGTATTATTATCCAATGGATAATAACCGATCGGTAAATCAGAGATCGCCAAATCATTATCTTTGGGCCCAAAATCCATAACAGAATCCTGATGAATTAAATTAACGTTTAATCCCTGCATCTGGGCACTTACACGAGAAATTGCCAGTAACGTATCATCGACATCAATTCCCGTTGCTGAAATTTTGCAATGGATTGACTGTTTTAATTGATGCATAACGGCAAATAAAAGATTACCCGTACCAACGGTTAAATCCAAAAGATTTAAGTGCTGATGTTTTTCGACGATTCGAATCATGATATAGCCCATAATAAAGGCAATTACATCAGGTGTAACTTGGTGATTAGCCTGGATCTTATCTTCACGAATCGCTTTAATCATCGTCAATTGAATTCCGCGTCGAATCACTTCAGCAGGTAACTGACGATAATTCAGGGATTTATATAATGCCGTTAACTTTTTTACGTCTTCAGCATTTGGACGACCGTTCTTTACTTCAACCTGGTCGTTATTTAAAATATTCCGACCGGTTTGAACAAAACCATCCAGATAGGATAAATTCATCGTTTTTTCTAATAGTTTACTTGATCGATCTAAAACGTCATATAGCTTTTCTACATTAGTCTTAGGCAGTGTAATCTACCTCCCTAATAAAAGTTTCAATTAACATTTTAGCACACTCATCTAAGGTGAAACTATCTAGAAATTTTATTAATCTTATTATCATACCGATGAATTAACGTCCGGTTAACCAAAATTCGTGATCGATAATTAGATATCTGATAGCCAATTAATATACTGATCATTAACAAGAAATTTAAGCTTAATAACGTTAACGAGCCTTGTCGTCTACTCATTTAATCGACTCTTTCCGTCAAATTGCTGGCCATTTTGCATTATTACGTGATGGTCTAAAAGTCCGTTATCCGTTCGATGCCATTCAACTTTTTTCACATGGTATAGAAATGGCATGTAACCGCCATGATGAGTGGTTAAAATCAAGTCATGATCTTGGAGCTCAACATAATAATTTTTACGGCCTTTCTTTAAATTCAATTCTCCATCACCATATGACGTTACCTTATAATCTTCAATCGCATCTAAATACACATAAAATTGAGTCATCACATTGTGATAACGACTATGTCTAACGTCAGAAAACGTCGAGCCGACGATTAAAATGACGAATGCCGTTATCATCAACGAAAGCATCGTTTCAACCAACGTAAAACCATTTCGATTATTTTTGGTTTGACTTCGATAAAGTTTGTTCATAAATTCTTCGTTTCTGCATTAACTGATGGTCACTAACCACGATTTGATGTTTCATAACTTGATTAACTTGATAATATAGGCCTAAACCTAAACTAAGGATAAACAAGCCACATAATGAATCAGCTAACGTTACACCTTTACGTTCTTTCATAATGAAAAGTATACTTCCCCCAGCCGAGTTGAAAATTTTGATCCAATACCGCATGCTTATCGACTAACCATCTAACCGGATATGGTGCTATATAACCATTATTTTTAATTTCAATCCGTTTATTAGTTAGTAATGTCAGATTTTCTGGTGGGCGCAAGATCACCTTTTTATTTCGATACTTCATGATTACTAAACCATGCCGATGAAACGTAACCGCTACGCTTGAATTATTATTAATGGCCGCATCTTCAGCTAACTCAAATTGATTTTGAAATTTTTCCCAGAAGAAAAAATCCTTAAAATGATCCAAATTAACGTGCTGATTCATGTATAAACTCAAGCTCAAGATCATTGCTGAAATAACCAGGACAATCGTGGTTTCAATTAAGGTAAAACCATTTCTATATCTCATCATTATTAAGACTGACTAGAATTCTGATCTGACTTATTAATGGGTTTGCCATCCTTAGTTACTACCGGTGCTTTACTGTTATCAATATCAATTTTTTCAGCACTAGCTTTTTTAACCTGATCATTGGATAGGTAACCACTAGTTTGGAGCTTGGATAAACTAACGCCACGACCAGGCTCGTCATTTTCAGGATGATCATCTAAATAGTCATCCAGTTGAGATTGAACTACTGATGTCATCGCGTTTTTATGAACGGCATTCGCGTTCTCTCGAGACTTCGTCATGTTTGGAATAATGATCAACACTAATAACGAGATAATGAAAAGGACAATCGTCATTTCAATTAAGGTAAAGCCCTTCCGTTTTCGGTAATTCTTTTTCATTTTAATTAATCCCTCGAATCGAACTATACATCGGCAATAACATACTCAAATACGTCCCAACAATTAACAAACCGATAATTAAAAACATGATTGGTTGTAACATTGAAATTAAACGTGTTGACTGCTTGACCATTGATTTAAATTCCAATTTTGAATAAGCATTTAGCTTTTGGGCTAAAACGTTGGTCGTATCACCGTTATCAATCAGCATCATCATTTGTTTCGGTAAAAAATGATATTTAGATTTTAAGCACCGCAAATTATTACCTTGATTAATGACCTGTTTAACATCTTGACTAAATTTTAAAATCAACGGATTAGATTTAAAATTCATCATAAATTTAACGATCTGTTGTAAATCCATCCCGCATTTCATCATTAACGCTAAATTACTCGATAAGTAATAGGCGCAATACGCTTGATATATTTTTCCAATAACCGGAATTTTTAACTCATGATTAATCCGCCAAATTTGATTCTGATTTCGCCAATATTTCCAAAATCCATAAATAACAATCGCAATCGGCAACAAACTAATTAATAGCCATAGACCGTAATGATGTTCAGTTTGTCCAGAACTTAAATTCTGAAATTGAGGCGTTACCAGCAAATGAATCGTGATAACAATTCCCACCAGAAGAATTAGCAGAAAAATCGGGTACACCATGAGTTCTGTTAATTTATTCTTCTGCTGTTGCTTTATTTTTAGAAATTTACTAACGCTACCCAACGTTTTAACCAAATCACCATGATATTCAGCAATTTTGATCTGGCAGTACGTTCTAAAATTCACCAACGTTTTAATGCCATCGGCAAAACTATTACCATTTGATAAAGATCTTTTAATTACAGTGATTGCATCCTCTAATTCAGGATGAACTGTGGAACAAAAGCTAAAGGCTTCTTTTAACGTGAAGCCATTTTTTAAAAAATCATGGATTGAAGTAAATAAAGTAATTTGATTATTAGTTGATAGCTTACCCGAATTTAAATTGTCGAGAAACTTTTGAACTAATTTGTTGTCCTTTAACCAAGTCATGTAATTGTTGCCTCCATTTCAAAATCGAGTCATCTTGGATCGGCTTTTGCCATAATTGATCATTAGTGACGATGTTAAATAACGCCCCAATTTGATCACCACGAGTTGGTAAAAGTCTTTGATACACAATTGAATTAATGCATTGCTGTAAATAATGGCGATCGACCTTAAGCTGTGATAACCGGTCAATGGCACCTTCTGGAGATTGCGCATGGACGGTACTTAATACTAAATGACCACTTAAAGCCGCTTGAACCGCAGCACTTGCGGTATCTGCATCCCGAATTTCACCGATAATAAAAATATCGGGACGGTGTCTTAAACCAACTTTTAATAATCGTTGGTAATTCATTCCGGCTTTTAAATTAATTTGCAACTGTAGAAAACCACTCTTAATAATCTCAACCGGATCCTCAATTGTCATGACCATTTTTTGATGACCTAAATCTTCCGCCAACTGATAAATCGAAGTTGTTTTACCAGATCCCGTTGGACCCACAAATAGCATTAAGCCACGTCGTTGTGCTAATGACCTTAATCTAGTAAATTGCTCTGGAATCAAGAAATTTAAACGTTGATTAGATAAACTTTTAATTATCCTGATTACCATTGATTCATGATTATAAAAATCACCAACCGTTGAGAACCTTAGAAAATATTGTTTATTAAATACTGCTGATCCCAACTGAGGCCGCCGATGCTCACTGATGTTCATTCCGCCGTGAAATTTACAGTAATTAATACATTGCTGACCCTGATCTAACGAAAGTCGATGCTGAATAATTAGCTTATTCACCATCCTTAATTTCACGACATAACCTTTCGAATTAGGCAAAAAATATACGTCAGAAACCTGATGCTCAACGCTAAATTGCCATAAATTCGTTAATAATTTTTCAATCTTAATTTCATCACCCTCCAACAATCTATAATTACGAAAAATTACCTTAAAATAATCAAAAAATGTAAAAAAAAATCACGATAAGTTTTAAACTTATCGTGATTAAAATAATTTTAAAATTAAATTTTAGTTTTATTTGACGTTATCAGGTAATTTAGCGGCTTCATAAATATCCTGAACATCATCATTACTGTCCAATTCATCAATCAAGCCTTTGTACTGATCAACCTTATCATCAGGTACCGTTGTAACGGTCTTTGGAACCATCTTAACTTCAGCAGTATCTAAATCGTATTTCTTCTGTAAGGTATCTTTAGCTTTCTTCAAAGCATTCGGTGCTGTGGTGATAACAAAACGATCTTTATAAGTCTTCATGTCATCAGCACCAGCGTCTAAAGCATCCATTAATACGGAATCTTCACTAGCGTCGAGTCCCTTACGGTTAATAACAATTAAGCCTTTACGATCGAACAGGTATGATACTGATCCACTGGTACCCAATGAACCACCATGGTGCTTAAATGCGGAACGAATTGCGGCAGCCGTTCGGTTCTTATTATCAGTTAAGACTAAAATCATAATAGCGGTACCACCAGGTCCGTACCCTTCGTACGTAATCTGTTCGAAATGAAGGCCACCTGCACCAGTAGCTTTATCAATCGCACGTTTAATATTACGCTTTGGCATGTTTTGAGCATGTGCCTTACTAATTACTAAACGAAGATCTGGGTTGTTGGCTGGATCAGGGTCACCTGCTTTAGCAGCTTGATATAAGTTACGAGATAATTTCTGGAAAATTTTGCCACGCTTTTTATCTTGAGCGCCTTTACGACCTTGTATGTTATGCCATTTAGAATGTCCTGACATTATCGCATACTCCTCTCATTTCGAATCTTGTTAAACGGCTATAATTATAGCAATCTTCATAATTTTAATCAAGAAAGCACTTTAAAATGAAGACTAATAAATATTTAACGAATTACTTAGTTGAATTCCGCTTAATTAAGCCATACGGAAGTAATACATCCTGATTAGTGATTTTATCTTTATTCATAATCTTGGTTAGTAATCGCATTGCAACCGCACCAATATCGTATAATGGTTGAGTAATTGATGTCATGGTTGGACGAGTCATCTTGGTTAATTTAGTATCATCACTAGTCGCGATTTCAAATTGATCAGGAATTCGAATCCCGCTATCGGTTAGGCCGTTCATTACACCGGCAGCTAACTCATCATTACTCACCATCGCAGCAGAAACGTTTAATTTGATCAAACGTTGACTCAATTTATAACCACTGTGATAGGAACGATCTGTAGAGAACACTAATTTAGGATCATACGGTAACTGATATTTTTTTAACGCATCCTGATACCCAAGTAATCGATGCTTAGAATTAATGGCTTGGTCTAATGATCCCGTAACGAACGCGATGTGCTTGTTGCCACGTTCAATTAGATGACTCACTTCATCTTTAGTCGCTTGACGGTAGTCAATGTTTACACTGGGTTCGGTCTTTTTGGAATCAATGGATCCAGCTAAAACAATGGGTGTTTTAGCTTCACGGAATTTCTTTCTCAAAGCATCCGTGATTTCATTACCCATGAAGATAATGCCGTCAACTTGTTTAGTAAGTAACGTGTTCAAGACATGAATTTCTTTTTTACTATTATCATCTGAATTAGCTAGAATAATATTGTACTTATACATAGCCGCAATATCATCAATTCCTAAAGCTAATTCAGAGAAATACGTATCGGCAACATTGGGCGTTATAACCCCAACCGTAGTGGTACGCTTACTAGCTAGTCCACGAGCAACCGCGTTTGGATGATAGTTCAGATCCTTAATAACCTTTAGAACTTTTTTTCTAGTAAGAGGTTTAACGTTTGAATTGCCATTCACGACTCGTGATACCGTAGCCATGGATACTTGCGCCTGATGCGCAACATCGTAGATGGTGACTTTTTGTTTTTCCATATTATTAGTCTTCCTCTTAATAAAAATAGCGCTTTCACAAGCCATAATATAACAGATACTGCCATTTTTAGCAAGCTAACTGACGTAAAATAAAAGAGCCCTAAATTATAGGACCCACTCTGAACAATAATTTTTTATAATTTAATATTTTCTAACGGTACCATCTGGATAACAAACTACGGTTGCGTATTTAGGAACTTGATTAAAATTCTTAGTGGCGTCAACCACGATATCGTCAGAGTCGGAACTTTGGCTTAATTCTGAACGAAGGTGATCCGCTGCGGTATGAAACTGGGTACTACCTTTTGGGTCACTATCATCATGATTAAATGGATTGTTAAAATGATTCTTTAATTGAACGGCATGTCGATGGGCATAGTTCAATGCTGATTTGGCATGGGAAGTAGCGCCTTTAGTACCCTTATGTAAATGATCCGTTGCGTTATCCATCGCATCACTTGCGTAAAAAGCATAATCGACAGCTTTATCCTTTAAATCAGAGGCTTTTCGATTTACATCGTTAATTAACTTCTGTCGCTTAACAGGATCCAAACGCTTAAAGGCAACTACAGCTGCGGCACCACCTAAAAGTAGACCCACTAGAAAGCCCATTTTTTTACTCATAACAAATCACTCCATTATTTATGCTTACGTAAACTAAAAATACTAAATAAAAGTGCACCAAGTTTATAAAAACGTGAACGTCTCAATTTTCTACGCTTTTTAAAATGTTTACCCATATCGCTAACCGTTTGATTAACGTTAGAAACACTTTTACCAAGATCAGCGCTTGCTTTAAAAACCGGACGGACTATGTTCATGTCATGATTAACTTCATTAATTAACTGACGTGACTCAGTTAATACCCCTTCAGATTTTTTAGAAATTGCGTTAATGTCTTTAGTTACATCATTTAAACTATGATTAACTCTATCTAATGTTGACACTAATTTTGTTAAAAAAATGCCAATAAAAATAACCAGAACGAGCAGCGCAAATGCCGCTAATAATCCAGCAACTTGACCAGCTGTCATGGAATGCTTCCTTTCGAACTTCAACTAAACTAAGAATAGCATTTTAAAAATATTTTGACAATAAAGTCAAAACATATTTCACTAGGTAACGAACCTTGATATAATTTCATCGGGTAAGGAGCGCTGATTAGAAATGTTTACGAATCTACTCACACAAGCTCAAGTCGTTAATAATTCTTTTTTGAAACGATACATTAAAACATTTAACTGGGATCAAATTTTAAGTAACCTGTCTAAAAAGATTGTTATGATCATTTTCATAACGATCTTATTCTGGGTCTTTAAACGGGTCGGTTTATTTTTCATTAATCGATTATTTAGGAAGCATCAACAAAAGACTTCCGAAGAATTTTCGTTAAGACGAATATCAACTTTACACACCCTATCGATCAATACACTAAACTACGGACTCGTTATCTTTTGGATATATTCCGTTTTATCAATGATCGGCATCCCAATTGGAACGTTAGTTACCGGCGCCGGGATTTTTAGTCTAGCCATTGGCTTAGGCGCTCAGGGCTTTGTATCCGATATCGTTAGCGGCTTTTTTATTTTATTTGAACATCAGCTAAACGTCGGTGATTACGTCAAGATTGGTGACATTGAAGGAACCGTCAGAGCAATCGGCCTCCGAACTACCCAAATTAATTCAGTCGACGGAACGTTAAATTATATTCCGAACCGTAACATTACCGTCATCTCAAACTTCTCTCGTAATAACATGATTGCAATTATTCAAATTAAGATCAATCCAGACACGCCAATTAAAAAATCACTCAACGTTATTGAAAAAGTTAATCAGCTTCATGCGGCTAATAACTCAGACATCATTGGTAAACCAGATGTCAGAGGAACGGTTACTTTGCCTGATGGTTCAGTTGCCATTCAAATCTACATCACAACTAAAAACGGTGCTCAGTGGGCAATCCAGCGTCAATACTTGGGCTATTATTTAGAAGCTCTAACCAAGAATGGAATTAAATTACCTAAATCACCATTAGTTATGCCAAATACATCAAATAATTAATCTTGCCACCATTCATCAAAATGCTTCATCATCTTACGTGCAGCGATCCCCCGATGACTGATGGCGTCTTTTTGATTAGTCGTCATTTCAGCTAACGTTTGGTGCTTACTCGGAACGTAAAATAACGGATCGTAGCCGAAGCCGTTGTACCCTCGGGGTGTCTTAAGAATTTCACCGTTTAATTTACCATCAACGATTAACTTCTTCCCATTTGGCTTTAATAACACCAAGCAAGTCACAAACGTTGCGCTTCGATCCTGATGACCTGCTAAACGTTTCAATAACTTTTTCTTATTAGCGGCATCATCATGATCACCGGCATAACGAGCCGAATAAATCCCTGGTTCATTATTAATGCTATGAACTTCAAGTCCCGAGTCATCAGCTAGAGATGGGATGTGAAGCCAGTTAACGACGGCTTTTGCCTTAATCATGGCGTTTTCAGCAAAACTGTGACCCGTTTCCTTGATCTTCGGTGGATTATCAAAATCATTTAACGTTTTTACGTTAATGCCCTTGGCCTTGAACATCTTTCGGTATTCACGAGCTTTACCCTGATTTTTAGTAGCAATTACAATTGTTTTCATTTTAAGATCGCGTTTCTATCTCTATATACAATAAAAGGCCATAACTCGAATGTTATGGCCTTTATTTATTTCAATTTTTAACCAACGTATTTACCTAAGACCTTTTTTAATTGGCCTTTACTATGATAACCAACAACGCTATCAACGACTCTACCGTCTTTTTTGATAATCAATGTTGGAATGCTCATGATTCCAAATTTCTGGGGAGTCTCAGGATTTTTATCGACATCCATTTTAGTGAACTTTACTTTATCACCCAATTCATTGGATAATTGTTCAACTACGGGTGACTGCATCCTACACGGGCCACACCACGTTGCCCAGAAATCAGTTAAAGTAACCCCTTTAGCTGTATCTTGATCAAATGTTCTGTCTGTAGTTTCAGAAACCATGATAATGCCTCCCTTGTTCTTATTTCATTAATTCATGTTCATTTTACAAATCATTAAGAATTAGATATAGATACAGTCTAAATCATTTATTTAAACTTAACAATTGTTGAGCCGTTTCCACCGGCATTCGGCGGTGAATATTGAAAACTTTTAACACGCTTGTTTCGCTTAAGGTAAGAAATGACACCCTTTCGCAAGGCACCAGTTCCCTTACCATGAATAATGGTGACTTGAGCATAATCGGAAAGCAACGCTGAATCAATATATTTGTCTAGCTTTTCCATGGCTGCATCATAACGCATTCCACGTAAATCCAACGTTGGTGGAACAACGCTGGAAGATGCTCGTTTAACCATCGTGTAGGAATGCTTCGGTTTGGTTGGCTTAATCTTCTTAAGATCACCATCACTGATGGCCATCTTAAGGATTCCAATCTGAACTTCCCACTGGTGTTTACTATTCAAATGGGTGATTAAGACACCACGTTGCCCATAAGGTTTAACGTAAACGTCGTCACCAGGATGTAATGCCTTAGCTTCCTTAGCTTTGGTTAAGACGTGATTATGCTTTAAATGAACGTTCTGCTGGAGGGAATTTAACTTCCCTTTATCGTTCATCAATTCATTTTCCTTAACTGGAGCGTTACCAACGGCTTTCTCTTTTCGGTGAAGATCATCAATAATATGGTTCGCACGTTTCTTGATTTCGTTGACCATTCGATTAGCCCGCTCTTTAGCCTGTAAATTTAGGCTGTGCTGATGTTTTTTATAGTCATCAAAGGCACTAGCTAATTCATGATGAAGCTTAGTAGCAGCCCATAATTCGTGGCGTAAATGTTTAGCGTCGTAACGGGCGTAATGAGTCTGTTTGGTCAATTGCGTAATCATATTATTGATATTCTGACTCTTGTTACTGGTCAGTGATTTAGCTTCATCAATAATACTTTGATCTAATCCTAGCCGCTTTGCGATGTTCAAGCCATTACTTTGTCCGGGAACACCCAAGATCAAATGGTACGTCGGCTTAAGCGTCTTAAAATTAAATTCCATTGACGCATTAATGGTGCCTGGATGATCATACCCATAGGTCTTTAATTCAGGATAATGGGTCGTGGCAACCACCATACTATTGATTTTGCCGATTGCATCTAAAATTGAAATTGCCAAAGCAGCACCTTCGTTTGGATCCGTTCCGGAACCAACTTCATCCAGCAGAACTAAACTGTGCGGCGTAATATGGTGCATAATATCAACGATGTTATCCATATGCGATGAGAACGTACTTAAATTTTGCTCAATCGATTGATCATCACCGATATCGGCAAAGATATCATCAAAGACACCAATCTGACTACCTTCGTCTGCCGGAATGAACATCCCGGACTGACCCATTAACTGCAGTAAACCCAATGTCTTAATCGTGATGGTCTTACCACCGGTATTCGGACCAGTAATGACGATGGCTCGGTATTTTTCACCAATCTTAATGTCGTTCGGAACGACTTTATGCAGATCAATCAACGGGTGTCGAGCCTGCTTCAGATTAACCCAGTTCTTTTTGGACACCGTCGGCTTAGTGGATCTCGATACGTAGGCATAATGAGCCATGGCGTTGATCAAATCCAAATGGCCTAAGACTTTGGTATTTCGAATAATATCCTTTTGGTACGGACGCAGAGTTTTAGATAAATTAACCAAAATCCGGTGTTCTTCGTTTCGTTCTTCTAATTTCGTTCGACGGTAATAGTTATCTAAACTGATCATCTTAGCCGGTTCAACAAATAACGTTTCACCAGAAGCACTCTGATCATGAACGATCCCGCCAAAATGATTTTTAGCGGAAGCCTTGATTGGAATTACATAACTACCATCACGAACCGTTAATTCAGAACCGTTTAAGTATTTAGCGTTTTTGCCGTTTAGATATCGATCCATTTGAGACCTGATTTTTGAATCAATATCCGTTAAACGCTTTCGCAGTCCATACAGTTCATGGGAAGCACCGTCCAAGATGTTTCCGTCTTCATCGATCGATCTTCGCAATAGTTTCGATACGGCCGGAATATCAGAGAACGCTTCAATGATTTGATATAACCGTTCAAAATGAACGCCATTATTTCGCAAATGTTCAAAGAAACGGATTAAGGCACTGGTCGATACTAAAATCTTACCGACCTTAGCCAATTCTGGCCCGTTAAGCGATGCGTTAATATTCAGCCGTTTCAAATAAATGGTAACGTCAGATAATCGCGGAACTGGAATCCCATCCTTAATTCGATAAAGGTGGAAACCATCATCCGTCTCGTTTAACCGCTTTTGAATTAGAAACGGACTGTTACTGGGGCCAAGACGACGTAAGGCATCTTCTCCCATCGTAGTAGTTAAAAAGCGATGGATCTTATCCTTAATTTTCGAATATTCAAGAGTTTTTAGAATTTTACGATTCATACGTATCCTCCAAAATCATCTTAATTACTTATTAATTAAATGATCAGTCATTCCAGGTGTTTGATTAACAATCTTCATGGCGACCGGTGAATTAATGTATTCATTATGAATCCACTGATTAGGCAGTGCTAAGCCAATGTCTAATAAAATCAACACGATTACGTAGCCGACGATTGCACCGGCAACGGCACCACCAATCGCGTTTAACTGATGAATGATCGGTAAATTAGTAATCCGGTTAATCACTCGGCCGATGGCTTTAAGAATTAAAACTGAAGCCACTAAAATAATTAAGAAACTAATTCCGTTAATCAACATCGGATTAAAGCCCAGGAACTGATTAATGAACGAACCCAACGGATGTGTAAACTGAACAGCAATTATCCAGCCCACGATATAACTGATAATCCTGATGAATTCATACGCTAAGCCGTCACGATAACCAGTCCAGAGGTTAATGATGATTAAAAATAAAATAATTAAAGAAAGGATCATTATTAATCATTCTTTCTCATTCGATCTAACTGATCTTGCAATTTCAACTGATTAGAGATCGCGTTATACGCCAACAAAATTGAGGCGTCCTGATCACTAATCCGTGGCGATAATCTTTTGATCTGACCTAATTGCTTCTGTAACAACTGAGCTGTAGCCTTCATATTTCTTAATGAGCTTTGGCCAACAAAAGTATATACGTGACCATCTAAAGTCACTTTAAGTCGTTCTTGCTTCGAGTTACTCATTAAAAGTCCCTTCTAAACCTAGTGCCATTTTATCATATCTCAACTTTAACGAAAGTAAACAAAAGACCCTCATTCTTTTCTAATGTTTTTAACGAATGAGAGACTAGCTATAATTTAATATTTATTATTATTCATTTGGATTAATGAACGTATTTAAAACGGACTCGACCATGTCCCATTCCTTTTGGGTCTCGATTGGCATTAAGTCACCAGACTGGGGATTAGCCGGATCTTCATCAGGCGGTAACGCAAATGCCCTAACGCCAACCTGCTGATTTTCAGGTCGACCGTCAGGATAAATCAAAATGTATGATTTATGAAAATCAGTCGATTTAAAAGTCAATAGGACGTTATAAACAACTGTATTTCCGTCTTTATCGGTTAATGAAATCTGTTGATTACTATTTAAACTTTCCATGATTACAACTCACTTCTTTGAATCTAGTTTAGTCAACGGACCTTTACGATCTAAATAGGTTTGTAAAATTAACTCAGCAGCAACCGTATCGATAACTTTACGACGCTTCCGTCGGGAAACATCAGCACCTTCGATCATCATCCGTTCACCTTGAACGGTGGTTAATCGTTCATCCTGATAGTCAACCGGTAAGTGAAACCGTTTCTTAAGCATGTCACCATACTTTTTACAGGCGTCAACTCTGGGTCCAGCAGTACCATTCATATTTAAAGGCAGTCCCAAGACAAAGCCCTGGACATGAAATTTTTTAATCATTTCCTGAACTTCATCTAGTCCAAAGATTTCCTTATTTTCATCCATATGAATGGTTCTGACACCTTGAGCTGTCCAACCAAATGGATCACTTACGGCAACGCCGACAGTTCTAGCACCGTAATCCAGCCCCATTAATATCTTCATACGATAGAACCTTTATTTAGCGTTATCTGATAACCACTGTTTAGCGGCCTTCATGGCGTCTGGTAAACCAGCAGGATTCTTACCTCCGGCTTGAGCCATGTTAGGACGGCCACCACCGCCACCTTGGATCTTCTTGGCAACGGACTTGATCATGTCACCAGCCTTTAAACCGTTCTTAGCATGAGCGTTATCCACGGCAACGATCAAGTTAGCCTTACCTTTACTCTTGGTACCAAGTACTAAGACGTTGGATAACTTCTTGTTACGCCATTCATCAGCTAACTGACGTAATTCATTCATGCCAGAAACGTTCAAGACACCGGTAATTAGCTTCAAACCATTAACGGTCTGAACGTTGTCAAAGACATGGGATGCCTGAGCATTAGCAACTTTAGATTCTAATGAACGCTGACTATCCTTTAACTGTTTAATGGTAGCTTCCATTTCACTGATCTTGCTAGGGACATCTTCAACACGGTTGGCCTTTAACTGATGAGCAGTCTTGTTCAAAACAGCTTCTTCATGATTCAATAAATCAAAGGCATCGGAAGAAGTTACGGCAACGATTCGACGAACACCGGCACCAACACCAGATTCAGAAACGATCTTGAATAAGCCTAATTCACTGGTGTTCTTAACATGAGTACCACCACAGAATTCAATGGAATAGTCACCAATGTTAACGACACGAACTTTCTTACCATACTTTGAGTTAAAGATGGCAACGGCACCTAATTCACGACCGGTCTTTGGATCAGTAACGACGGTCTTAACTGGTAAAGCAGCAAAGATCTTCTGGTTGATAATGTCTTCAACCTTCTTAAGATCTTTCTGGGTAACTTCACCAAAGTGGGTAAAGTCAAAGCGTAAGTAATGCGGATCAACTAATGAACCAGCTTGGTGAGTATGACCACCTAAAACATTTCGTAAGGTCTGATCTAATAAATGAGTAGCGGTATGATTCTGTGAAGTCTTTTCATGGCGAATTGGATCAACCGATAAGTCATAAGTAGCGCCAACTTTTAACGGCTTAAAGATCTGAACGGTGTGTAAATGCTGACCATTTGGTGCTGACTGAACATCAACAACTTTAGCGGCATCGTCACCCTGGGCATCTTTGATCCATCCTTGGTCGGCAACTTGGCCACCCATTTCGGCATAGAACGGTGTTTCTGAAAACATAACTGCAGCAGTGCCACCATCAGCTTTTTGAACTAACTTATCATTTTGAACGATGTGAGTAATCTTAGCACCGTTAACGTGAAGCTGATGATAACCAACGTACTTACTAGGTGTCTTAACGTCAACTAATAAGTCATTTTGAATCCCCATAGCTTGCTTGTTACCACGAGCTTTACGGGCACGTTCCTGCTGAGCTTTCATGCCGACTTTGAAGCCTTTCTTATCAACATCTAACTTCTGTTCATGAGCATATTCAGCAGTCAACTGAAGCGGGAAACCATAAGTATCATAAAGCTTAAAGGCAACGTCACCAGGGATAATCTTCTTGTGACTCTTCTTAACGTCGGCTAAGACTGACTTTAGTAATTTCAAGCCATCAGCTAAGGTAGCATCAAAACTAACTTCTTCAGAGTGAATAACCTTTTCTAAGTATTTACGATTCTTGTATACTTCTGGATACGGGTGCTGCATGATCTTACCAACAACTGGTACCAATTTATATAAGAATGGATGATCAATACCTAAACGACGACCCATGACGGTAGCACGACGGATTAAACGACGAATTACGTAGCCACGGCCAACGTTTGATGGTAAAGCACCATCGTTAATGGCAAATGTAACGGCACGAATATGATCAGCAATAACTTTAAAAGCAATTGTATCACGGTTAGTCATGGATGGTACGTATTTACGGTTATCACTTAACTTTTCGGTTGCGTGAATAATTGGTAAGAACAAGTCCGTTTCAAAGTTAGTTGGAGCATTCTGGAATACTGAAACGACACGTTCTAAGCCCATTCCAGTATCAATGTTCTTACGTGGTAACGGTTTATATGAGCCATCAGGTTCATGGTTAAACTGAGACAGAACGATGTCCCAAACTTCTAACCAACGGTTGTTTTCACCACCAGGATAATCTTCAGGATCACCAGGCTTTAAGTTATCGAACTTCGGGCCACGATCATAGAAGATTTCGGTATCAGGACCACAAGGACCTTCACCAACATCCCAGAAATTACTCTTCATGTTAACGATATGATCTTTCGGAATTCCGCCTTTGATCCAATCACGCTTAGTATCGTGATCTTTTGGATAGGCAGTAACGTATAAGCGATTTGGATCCCAGCCAAAGTAATTTGGATTCATTAATAGATCACATGCCCAGGCAATGGCTTGGTCACGGAAATAGTCACCAACGGAAAAGTTACCTAACATTTCGAACATCGTCTGATGACGACGGGTACGGCCAACATTTTCGATATCATTAGTTCGTAAACTCTTCTGAGAACTAGTGATTCGGCGGTTCTTTGGAACAACTTCACCATCGAAGTAACGCTTCATCGTGGCAACACCAGAATTAATCCATAGTAATGACGGATCATTCTTAGGTACTAATGAAGCACTATGCTTAATCGTATGGTGATGTTTGTCGTGGAAGAAGTCCAAGAACATATCCCGGACTTGTTCACTACTCAATTTTTTCATGAAATAGACCCCCTAAAACGATAGACAAAAAGCACCGTTACTAGTAAAGACGCTCTAACGCGGTACCACTCTACTTGCAACGATGCTGATCGTATACCTCTTTATAAAAATTTAATATCTAAATTTAATTTGGAAGAGCACTCCGAATTATTTTCATCGCCCTATCTCATCTAATTTGCAGACGTTTCTGTTAAGAAAATAATGCAGAGCATATTTCCAAATCGATCTCTTGATCACATAAATTATTATAACCTATTTGATGTCATCGTCAAAATAGATCTGGTAAATAGAATTACTTTTTACCACTATACTTACGGCGATTGTAAGTCTTAGTGTTGAATTCGTCATTCATTCGGAGCGCAACCTTGATCTTATGTTTATAAGCAGGTTTAACGTGCTTGGACTTCTTACTAATCATTCCACGCATGGCAGCACTCAAATGTTTATTGCCGTGACGACGGTGTTCACGACGATGCTTATGAGGTGCATCAACAATTTGGCCGTTCTTTAATTCTTTCGGAACGAACTTAATGCCCATCTTTTCAACACCTTTGACCAAATTACTTTCGTCAGGTGAGTATAAGGTGATTGCTAAGCCATGCATCCCGTTACGACCGGTTCGGCCAACTCGATGAATGAAGTAACGGAAATCAGATGGAATCTGATCGTTGATCACCATCGAGACACCATCAATATCAATTCCACGGGCTGCTAAATCAGTAGCAACCACGAATTGATACTTCAAGTGACGAACCTGCTTCATAACTCGCTTTCGACGACGGGGCTGTAAGCCACCTTCGATCATGGCAACTGATAAGCCTTTTGAACGAAGGAACTTAGTTAACTGAATTACTCGTTCACGGGTATTAGCGAAGATCAAAACCAAGAACGGCTGGCCAATCGTCAATAATTGATAAATAATTTCAGCTCGGTCACGGCCCTTGGTCGACATTAACCAGTTATCAATGTTTGGATTAATCACTGATTTAACGGGGACCTTTTCAACGGCGGGATGGTTCATGTACTTCTTTAAGAACGGTGCTAATCGCTGCGGAATGGTTGCGGAAAAGACCATCATTTGAAGTTTCTTGCCAAAATGACTGGCAATTTGATCAATTACGTTTAAGAAGCCCATGTCTAACGTCATATCTGCTTCATCAATTACTAATCGGTCAGCAGTATGGATATCTAGAACTTGACGATTAATCAAGTCTAAGATTCGACCGGGTGTTCCGATGACAATCTGGGGTTGGTGATGATGTAACTTTTCGATTTGACGAGCTTCATCAGTACCACCGATGTAATCGGCAATGTGAATCGTTTTTGGACAGTACTTAGCTAACTGCTTAGCGTTGTTGTATAACTGATAAGCTAATTCTCGACTTGGGGTCGTGATGACAGCTTGGACCTTATCTTGATCAAGTTTCAATTGATTAAAAATCGGTAATAAATAAGCGTGAGTTTTACCACTACCAGTTGCGGATTGGCCAACCACACTTTTACCCTGCTGAATAACAGGAATTACCTTATCTTGAATTTCGGTGGGTGTCTTAAAATGTAACGCATTAATTGCCTTTAACAGGTAAGACTTTAATCCAAATTTTTTAAAGTCGTTTTTCATACCATGTCTCCTTTATAATTTTTAGCGATTTGATCTAATTCCTTAATGGCGGCTTTAACTTTATCAATGCCATCAGCCATGGCACCACTAGCTAACGCGTGGCCACCGCCACCGAAGTGTTTAGCTAAGCCGTTAATGACCGGGCCGTTGGATCTGATCCGAAGTCGATAGGTCTTATCGGCTTGCTGAACAAATATGATCCAACATTTAATGCCCTGAATATTACCCGGTAACGGAACAACTGCTGAAGTGTTTTCATCGGTTAATTTCAAATCAGATAAAACGTGATTATCGATTACGATGTATGCGGCGCCACTTGGTAAGATGTGTAGATTAGTATACAAGTAAGCACAGAGATGTGCCATGGGTAGATCAATTTCTTCTTCTTTTTTATTAACTTTACTGATCGAAAAATCTAATTTCGATAATTGAGAAGCAACGTAGAACGTATGTGGACTTGTAGATGGGTACTTAAAACGACCGGTGTCACCAACGATGCCCGCATAAATTAAACGGCCTGATTCAGCATCCATGTGGAGCTTATTTGATGCAGCACATAAATCGTAAATCATTTCTGAAGCACTCGACGCCTGATCGTTAATCCACTGAAGGTCCCCGTACGTATCGTCATTAGGGTGATGATCAATTTTGATCAACATGTCACCCTGATTATATCGAGAACCATCAATTCGTGGTTGGTTAGCTGTATCGGTAACAATTACTAAAGCACCATGATATGTCGATGGCTTGATTGTGTCTTCCTGACCCAACCAATTAAAGCCTTGGTACTGTTTTCCAATACAATAGACGTGCTTTTCAGGATAAGCCGTTTTAATCATTTTAGCCAAGCCCATTTGTGAACCAATGGCATCCGGATCAGGACGCTTATGACGTTGAATAATAATCGTTGAGTATTTACGAATTGCGTTTAAAATTTCTTGCTGAACGGCCATGTTTTCTTCCTTCATCTATAAATCCACTTAGCAAACTGTAAGATCTTAAATTAAAAGGCCTGATTTATAAACAGGCCTTTTTAAAAATAATGTAATTACTTATTACTCTTAGATTTATCTTCAGCAGCAGGCTTTTTATCATCTGAAACTGAAGCCGTGCTAGACTGCTTAGCGTTATTTAAATGATTTTCAACTGATGCAATGGCTCTTAAATCAAAGATTAGACGAATTCCGTCACAATCTAATGATACGACACCACTCTTTCGGTCAATTTCAGCAATCGTACCGTGCATACGACCAATCGTAACGACACGATCACCTTTCTTTAAGTTCTTTAAAAGATCAGCATGTTTACGTTGACGCTTCTTTTGAGGACGAATCATTAAGAAGTACATCAATGCAAACAAAATGATGACCATTATAATTCCAGTTGTTCCACTTTGCATTATTTAATCACACTCTCTTTTTAACTCAACATTAACAGAAACTTGGAAACTAGTCCAATTTAGACTTTATTCCTAAATGCTGATAAGCCTTTTTGGTGACTTCTCGACCCCTTGGGGTTCGCTTCAAAAAGCCCTTCTGTAATAAATAAGGCTCATACATTTCAGAAATCGTATCTGTCTCTTCCCCGATATTAGCAGCAATCGTATTTAAGCCGACCGGACCACCATTATAATATTTAATCATGGTCTTCAATAGCTTAATATCAGTTCGATCAAGGCCCTCTTCATCAATCCCCAGGAGCTTTAACGTGTAATTAACGACTGGGACGTCAATTGCTGAATGATGAGAAACCTGCGCGAAATCACGGACTCGCCTTAATAATCGGTTGGCAATTCTCGGTGTCCCTCTTGAACGACGGGCAATCTCAACGGCACCTTCATCCTTAATACTGCTATGAAAAATATTAGCTGATCGTTTAACGATCGTCGTCAAATCATCAACGTTGTAGTAACGCATGTGTTCAACGATTCCAAAACGATCACGCAAGGGTGCCGATAAAAGACCTGCTCGAGTCGTCGCACCAATCAAGGTGAACGGTGGCAACGGGAAATGAACTGGGTGGGCTGTCGGGCCCTGACCAACTACAATGTCAACGTAGAAGTCTTCCATTGCTGAATACAGCATTTCTTCCACGACTTTAGGTAACCGGTGAATTTCATCAATAAATAAAATGTCACCAGGTTTTAGTTCGTTTAAAAGTGCTACTAAGTCACCGGGCTTTTCAATGGCCGGGCCACTAGTCGTTTTAATGTCAACTTGCATCTCATGAGCGATCACCATTGCTAAGGTCGTTTTCCCTAAACCTGGTGGCCCGTATAACAAGACGTGGTCTAGAGATTCATGACGTTGCTTGGCGGCTTTAATGTATACACGTAATTCATGTTTTAATTTTGTTTGCCCAATATATTGATCTAGAAACTGCGGACGAAGTGTCTGTTCTTCGTCAGCTTCTGCTTGATTTTCTTTTTGACCAGAAACTAAACGTTTTTTTGTCAAAACGTTAGCCTCCCTTCATTTAATTAAGATAATCGATTTAATAATTTTAGACCTGCACTGATATATTGATTGGTCGTTAATTTAGAATTCTTAGCTAACGGGCCTTCAACACTCTTAACATCCCGATTACTGTAACCTAAAGCCTGCAATGCTTCCAAAGCTTCTTGAAGATGCGGCGTTACTTTAGGGTTAACAACAGGTTGACTATTGCTAGCACCAGATACCAATAAATCATCCAACTTACCCTGTAGGTCCAAGATAATCTGTTTAGCGGTCTTCTTGCCAACCCCGGGAAATTTAGTTAGATACGTTACGTTTTCTTCGTTAATGGCATTCAATAGGGCTTGCTGATCATTACCCGAAAGAATGGCAATCGCATTTTTAGGCCCAATCCCGGAAACGTTAATTAACCGTTCAAAAATAGATTTGTCAATCTGGGATTTAAAGCCGTATAAAACATCAGCAACGTCACTGACGGCCTGATGAATATAAACTTTAATCTTATGGTCACTATCAATTTTAAATAAACTAGCGTTCGGGACGTAAACCTTATAGCCAATCCCGTTAACTTCTAGCACTATATAAGTCTTTTTAATGTCGGTTACATAACCGATAAAATATTCAAACATTAACTCGCGCTTTCGTTACTTTTTCCACTGATATTGCTTCCAGAGTCCGGAATGATGCGGATCCTGCACCCGTTTAAACATCTTTTGCATATCATAATTCGAGAAATGAACTAACGTCGGTCGACCGTGCGGACAGTTAAACGGATCTTCAGCTTGGCTAAGGTGATTAAGTAAACTGATGGCCTGATCCCGGTTCAAATAATGATTAGCCTTGATTGCCCGTTTACAGCTCATCATGATTGCGGTCTTAGCTCGAAACTTCGCAATTGAAATTTTACCATTTTTAAGGACCCAATCAATCATTTCCTCAATTGTTGATCGTTCCTGTCCAGGTCGGAACCAGGTGGGGTGCTGATGAACGATGAAGCTGTCCGCACCAAACGGTTCTAATTTAATCCCAACGCTCTGCAAGACGTCAAGATGCTGCTTAATTTTTAACACGTCAGAATTAGAATAGCTCAAAACGATTGGAACTAACAAATCCTGTTCATCATTTGAAACTTGACCAATCTTTTGCCGGAAATATTCATAGTTAACCCGTTCCTGAGCGGCATGCTGATCAACAATGTATAAGCCATCACTGGCTTCGCACAGTAAATATGAACCGTGCATCTGGCCAATGTACCTCAATTTCGGAAATCGCTCTGCGGATTTAGTTTGAAGCAAACTTGGTGATTCGGAACGATGCACGTAGTTTACGTTCATACTCTTAGGCGTTTCCTTGCCAAAGGGCTTCCCAATAGGATCCTTACGATATTTACTGATAAGTGAACGAACCCGTTCTGATTTTAAATCAGCCTTGCTCTTAATAATAATGGGCTTAACCGACGTGTCATTAGCAACATTATGATTGATTTCATTATTACCCGGCTGCTTATGATAATGAACCGAAGCTTGATTAACATCCAAATTAATTTGGTGAACATCGTAGTGTGGTTGCTCCGGTTGAACCGAATATTCACGGTGCATAACGTTCGGAATTAAATTCTGGTGAGACAGTCGGTTCATAATCATCGTCGTTATTAAATGACATAACGATGGTTCTTTGCTAACCCTAACGGTCGTCTTTGACGGGTGAACATTTGGATCCACTAAAATCGGGTCCATTTGAATGTTGATCACCGCGATTGGATAACGACGAACCATTAGTTTCGATCCGTAACCTTTAATAACGGCGTCAGCAATCGCTCGATTTTTGATATAACGACCATTTAAAATGATTGTAATGTAATTACGGCTGGCTCGAGTTAATTCAGGTAAACTGACGTAACCCCAGAGTTTAAAGTCATTGTTATGCGCTTTAACAGCTAACATCTTTTTAACCTTGTTAATCCCGTAAATGCTACCGATGACCTGCTGGAGGTTGCCACGACCGGCAGTCCTTAACATCTCATGATGATTATGAATTAACGAAAAAGCAATCTTTGGATGACCAAGTGCTAGCCTGTCAATCACATCGGTAATTCGAGATAGTTCCGTTGCCGGTGATTTCATGTACTTCAACCGAGCTGGCGTATTAAAGAACAGATCATTAACGGTAATAATCGTTCCACGTCGTGCTTCTGCCGGCTGAATCCCGATTAATTTACCACCGTTAATTCGAATCTCAGTTCCTTCGCCACCGGTCGAAGTCTTCAGATCAACATCCGCAACTGAAGCGATACTGGGTAAGGCTTCACCTCGAAAACCTAACGTATCGACCTGAAATAAATCACGTCGATTATGAATTTTACTGGTGGCGTGTCGCATAAACGCAGTTTTAACATCGTCAGGTTCAATCCCGATGCCATCATCAGTTACTTTAATCTGATCTAATCCGGAACCCTTAACGGCAACGTCAATATCACGGCTATGCGCATCAATTGAATTTTCAACTAATTCCTTTACGACGGATGACGGTCGTTCAACAACTTCACCAGCAGAAATTTGATTCGATAACGTTGGTGACAATTTATGGATTTTAGCCATGATATTTTACACCTCTTAAAAGTTATTTCTTAATCTGGTGCTGCCATTTATAGACGTTATTCATCAATGCCATCGGGGTCTCTGACATCAGATCAGTGTTCTTAAGTTCACGAATCACTTTATAATCTCGTGAATTTAAACCTGAACTCTTGGAATTCGATGATGATTTAGTCGGAAATAGTGCTAACTGTTGGTCACGTCTTCGACTGAGATCAGCCGTTCGTTCTTCTAACATCTTACGTAATTTTTGGTTAGATTTACGATATTGACTATCTTTTTGCGTCACAATCGAATTAACGGCTTGAGAATTCTTCTTATATTTATTATGAGCTACCGCATCTTTAGCTTCTAATGAACTTAAGATGTGGCTGGCCCTTGTAAGTACTGGCTTTGGTAGCCCCGCTAATTTGGCAACGTGAATCCCGTAGGATTTGTCAGCGGGTCCGTCTTCGACCTTATGCAAGAACACTAGATTGCCGTTCTTTTCCGTAGCACCAACATGAACATTCTTTAAATGCGGTAACGTTTTAGATAACTCAGTTAAGCCATGGTAATGCGTTGACAATAACGTTTTGGCATGAATATGGTTGTGGACATATTCAATAATCGCTTGTGCTAACGACATCCCGTCGTAAGTAGCGGTTCCACGACCGAGTTCATCAAATAAAATCAAGCTATGCGGGGTTGCGTATTGTAAGGCTTCGTTAGATTCCTGCATCTCAACCATGAAAGTACTCTGTCCGGCAATTAAATTATCAGCGGCACCAATTCGAGTAAAGATTTGGTCAAAAATTGGGATGACTGCTGATTTAGCTGGGATAAAGCACCCCATCTGCGCCATGATCACCGTTAAAGCTAATTGACGCATATAGGTACTTTTACCAGACATATTGGGCCCGGTAATCAATAATATCTGAGTATCTTTATTCATGACTACGTCATTCGGCACGTAAGATTGATGGCCCATAACTTTTTCAACGACCGGATGCCGTCCATCAATAATTCGCATGTCAGATCCGTTCGTTAACTTGGGCTTAATCCACCGATATTTCTCACTGATAGTGGCAAAGGCCTGGAGAACGTCTAACGATGCCACGGCATCTGCTAACGACTGGAGACGCTTGATATTTTGTTTAATGGCATTCCTAACTTTAACAAAGATCTGGTACTCCAACGTCTTTGATTTTTCCTGGGCTTCTAAGATTAAAGCTTCATGTTTCTTTAACTCAGGTGTCGAAAAGCGTTCAGCGTTTCGTAACGTTTGTTTACGCTGGTAACGATCTTCCGGAACTTTATTTAGATTAACCTTAGTGACTTGAATGTAGTATCCAAAGACATGGTTAAAACCAACTTTAAGATTATGGATTCCAGTGATCTTACGTTCCTTAGCCTGAAGATTAGCCATCCACTGACGACCGTTGTTCATAGCGTCACGATAGCTATCAAGCCGTTTATTATAATGATCCTTAATCACACCGCCGTCAGTAATTGAAATCGGTGGTTCATCCATAATAGCTCGTTGAATTAAATCATGAACGTTAGTTACTGGATCCATCTTTTTATAAATGTCACCCAGTCGTTTTGGATCTAATTGACCCAGAATATACCTAATCTTTGGAATCTGGGCTAACGACGTCTTCAGCTGAATTAAGTCACGGCCGTTGACACTGCCGAACGATACTTTTCCAGCAAGTCGCTCAAGGTCGTAAACTTTGATCAATAAGTTCTGAATTTGATTTCGTTCGTAATAATGATCCAGGAGTTCCTGAACCGCATTCTGACGTTTCTCAATGTGCGATTTGTTAATTAACGGCCGGTTTAGCCAACGCTTTAATTTACGACCACCCATCGCCGTTTTCGTGGCGTCTAGAATCCACAAAAGTGTTCCAGTCTTTTTACCGGTCCGGATGTTCTTTAGTAATTCTAAGTTATATTTAGTATTGTGATCCATTTTAAGATATTGGGTCGGTTCATATGGCACAGCAACCTTTAAGTGGGATAAATCACGTTTTTGGGTAACGTGAATATAGGTTAGTAACCGAGCCGTGATGTTTCTTTCAAGTGGGCTCTTTAAATTCTGAATCAGATAACTAGTTTCCGCTTCGGTCCTAATCGTTTTCTGGTGTGAAATTAAGATCCCAATCTTATGAAATTTATTCAATAGATCCTGGTTAAGCGGACCGTTAACAACGACTTCTTTGGTCTGTAAACTCATGACCTCATTTAAGACGCTTTGATTACCCTTCAGGACACTGGTCTTTAATTCACCGGTTGATAATTCAGCATAGGCAAAGCCGTAGACGTCACGTTTAGGATCATATTCCAAAGCCGTTAAGTAATTGTTATTCTTAGCGTTTTCCACACCGGATTCAGTATACGTTCCGGGGGTAACCAACTGCACAACGGCTCGCTTGACCATGCCCTTAGCTAGACGTGGATCTTCCATCTGATCGCAGATCGCGACTTTGTAACCCTTGTCAACTAAGATATTGACATAGTCCTGAACAGCACGGTGTGGCATTCCACACATTGGAATCGGATGTTTAGAACTATGATTACGCGCGGTTAACGTCAATTCTAAAATTCTGGCACCCTTGATTGCATCTTCATTAAACAATTCAAAGAAATCACCGATTCGATAGAATAAAAAGGCATCGGGATACTGGTCCTTGATCTTTTGATATTGACGCATCATAGGTGTCTTCGTTGTGGATTTAGACATCGATCGCTCACAGTCCTTTCATGAACATTTTTAAATAAATTCTAACATAAGACAGAAAAAGTGGCCTCTTTTAGGAGACCACTTTTTTCAATCAAATTTTAACTTGCGTATTCAACTGACCTAACCTCACGTATAATCGTAACCTTAATATGGCCAGGATATTCCATATCCTTTTCGATTTTACGCTTAATGTCACGGGCCAATACAATCGCTTGTGTATCAGAAACTTTATCCGGCTTGACAATTACACGAATGCCACGTCCAGCTTGAATAGCGTAACTCTTTTTAACTTCAGGGAAACTGTTGCTGATCTTTTCAAGATCAGTTAAGCGATGAATGAAGCTTTCAAGAGATTTGCTCTTAGCACCTGGACGTGAAGCAGCAATTTCACTTGCAACGTTAACTAATTCAGAAATAATATAATGAGGCTTTTGATTACCACTATAAGCCCCAATTGAATCAACAATTACGGGACTTTCATTATATTTCTTAGCTAAATCAATTCCAATCTGAACGTGAGAACTATTAGCTTCGTGATCAACCGCACGGCCAATTTCATGTAATAATCCAGCACGTTTAGCTAAAGTAACGTTTTCACCTAATTCAGCGGCTAAAACGCCGGTTAATTTAGCGACTTCAATTGAACGATCTAAGACGTTTTGACCGTCATACATCATAAATTGAAGGCGTCCAATTAATTTAACCAAATGCGGGTCCATTGAGTGAATCCCGAGATCAAAAATGACGTTCTCTCCTGTTTCTTGAATCTTCTGACCAAGTTCTTTACGACTCTTGGCAACCATTTCTTCAATTCGAGCTGGATGAATTCGGCCATCCTTAATTAATTTTTCTAGAGCGATTTTAGCAATCGTTCTACGAACAGGATTAAAGCCACTTAAGACTACTGCATCAGGCGTGTCATCAATAACAACATCAATTCCCGTTAAGGTTTCAAAGGTTCTAATATTACGGCCTTCACGACCGATAATTCGACCCTTCATATCATCATTTGGTAAGTTTACCACCGAAACCGTAGTTTCAGAAACTAAATCAGCAGCACTCTGCTGAATAGCTTGAACCACCAAATTTTTAGCCTTTTCTTTTGAAGTTCGCTGAGCTTGATCATAGCTATCTTTAATCATCTTAGCTCGTTCACCAGCAAGCTGATGTTTAGTATCACTAATGATCATCTTACGAGCTTCACTCTGAGGAAGTGCGGCAACCTTTTCTAGCTTTGCTTGACGTTGCTTAATCAAGGTTTCCGCAGCCTGCTGCTTCTTAGTAATTTGTTGTTGCTTAGCGTTCAACTTAGCTTCTTTACGGTTTAAAGAATTGTCACGTCGATTAAAGGCGGCATCTTTGTCATCCAAAGATTCTTCACGTCGTAATAAACGATTTTCTTGTTTCTGAATCTTAGAACGACGATTCTTTAAATCTTTATTAATTTCAGAACGGTATCGATTACTTTTTTCTTTAGCATCTAACACCATTTCTTTTTTAGCAGTTTCAGCTTGTCGCTTAGCTTTTACCAAAATACTTTGAGCATCCTGATGAGTATTACTGAGCTTTTTTTGAGTAGTACGTTCGTGCACATATTGCCCAATAAAGAATCCAATAATAATAGCGATGATTGCGAGGATTAGGCTAATAATTACCATAATTTCACCTTCACACCATCTAAAATAATAAGTTTTAATGAGTATATTACTCTTAATTCATTTTAGAATTAAGTCATTACACCTGTCAATATAATTTATTTCAATTTTAAAATCGAAGAACTATTTTTGTCCTCCATTGGTCGGCTTTTTAGATGAATCATCTTTTTTTAGGCATATCAAGTGGCAAGTGATAAGCTTTTCTAACCTGAGCATTGAGTTGATCCATTAATTTTGGATGAGCTAAAAGAAATTTCTTAGCGTTCTCACGGCCCTGACCAATTCGTTGACCATCATATGAATACCAGGCACCAGCCTTTTCAACTATACCCTTATCAGCGCCCATATCCAAAAGTTCACCGGTCTGTGAGATCCCGTGACCATACATAATATCAACTTGGCAACGTTTAAACGGTGGTGCAACTTTATTCTTAACGACCTTGATCTTGGCACGGTTACCAATGATGTCGGTACCTTTTTTAATCTTTTGGCCACGTCGAATTTCTAAACGAATCGTTGAATAGAACTTTAATGCACGACCGCCAGGTGTTGTTTCTGGGTTACCAAACATCACGCCGACCTTTTCACGGATCTGATTGATAAAGATACAGATCGTGTTGGTCTTACTGATGGACCCTGATAATTTACGGAGTGCCTGGGACATTAAACGAGCTTGAAGACTAACGTGAGAATCGCCCATTTCACCCTCGATTTCAGCTTGGGGTACTAAAGCCGCAACAGAGTCAACAACCACTAGGTCAACAGCACCGCTGGAAACAAGGGCGTCACAAATTTGTAAGCCCTGTTCACCCGTATCGGGTTGAGATAATAGCAGATCATTAATATTAACGCCTAGATTTTTGGCATATTCAGGATCTAAGGCGTTTTCTGCGTCGATATATGCAGCCGTGCCACCATGTTTCTGAACTTCAGCAACGGCATGTAATGCTAGCGTCGTTTTACCTGAACTTTCAGGACCATAAATTTCAACGATTCGACCTTTAGGATAACCGCCAACGCCTAAAGCGCTATCTAACGCAATTGACCCCGTGGGGATCGTTTCAATACTGTTGTCAGCACGGTCACCCATGCGCATGATCGAGCCCTTGCCAAACTCTTTCGTGATTTGTTTTAAAGCACCGTCTAAAGCCGCTTTCCTTTGACTTTGAGGATCTTTTTTAGCCATTATTTCATCCCCTTAAATTTGATTTAAAGGACTTAAAGTAATTTATTTAGCGCATCGTTAACCATCTTTAACCCGGTCTTTACACATAATAAGCGGATTGCGTCTCTGGAATTATTTTTTAGTTCCTCAGCCGTTTTAAAGCCACTTAACTGATGATATAGAGTCTGTAAATGATATAGTTTAGCGATCGTTTTATGACCATTTATCGACAAACCAATCCATACGGTCCCACCAGGCTGACCTTCTAACGGATCAGGTCCAGCAGCACCCGTAAACGATACTGAAACGTCAGTATTCATAATCTTACGGGACTGACTGGCCATCCATTGGGCAACGGGTTCAGAAACTACACCATACTCATTAATAACGTCGTTGGGAATCCCCAATAATTGATGTTTAGCGTGATTTGAATAAGTTACAAAGCCACCCGGAAAAACTGCTGAAATTCCGGGGACGTTACCCAACGTCGCCTGGAACATCCCAGCAGTCAAACTTTCAGCACCAGTAATCGATAGATGATGATTAATTAATCGATTGCCGACAATTTGTTCAATTGAAGTCTGTCGACCATCGCCGATGTACCACGATCCAAAATGATTAAGGATAATATTTTTAATTTGATCTGGTCGTTCCCGACATTTCACAATCTCGAGAACAATTTCATAATGATCAACATGAACAAAATAAACGTCGTTCCGGCCTAAAACCTGACTTAATTTTCGTGTGAATTGATCCAAGCCTAGTCCAAAAAAGCGCATGTATAACGGACGTGATTGCAAAACTAATTTACCTTTCAGTAAACCATGCCAATTAAATTGAGTGTTCAAAAACGCCCCAGTTCTTTACAAAGTAATCAATTCCGGAGTAAACCGTAAAGAATAAGGCAATGTAAAGTAACGTTAGGCCGATGATGTTAAAGCTCAATAATAAGAATACGATCGAGAACATCTGTGATGCCGTCTTAATCTTACCTGGCCAAGCGGCAGCAATGACCTTACCACTGGTCTCAGCACAGATTAAACGAAGGCCGGTAACGGCAAGTTCACGGCAAACGATAATTGCGGCAACCCAACTTGGAACTACGTGGGCGCCAACTAAAAGGATGAATGCCGTCATAACTAACATTTTGTCGGCTAACGGATCGGCAAACTTACCAAAATTGGTAATTAAATGACGACTTCTAGCTAAATGGCCATCTAAGAAATCGGTAATGGCAGCAATCGCAAAAATAATCGTTGCTAAGAGCCACGTCCCATGAGTAACGGTTCCTAGCCAACAAATGGACCCCATTAAATTAATTGGTAAAATAAACGCAATTAAAAAGATCGGGATCATGATAATTCGCATTAAGGTTAATCTATTTGGTAAATTCAATGTCTTTTCCTCCTATAACAAAAACTGGACTCGGGAAGCCCAGTCATTTAATTAATTACTATTTTTTAAACTTTAAGATAATTGATCGAATCGATTGCTTATGAGTTAATTTCAAAGATCTCTGATTAATCTTTGCACTTAATGGCGATTCGTTACTTACATCCACCTGAATTTGCTTAGCTTTAGCAGGTACTTTAATGGCTTTAACCCGCTTGGCTTTCAATTCAAACGGTGTCGCAACTTTATCATCAGTTTTAACTGAAACTTGAATCGGTTGCGTGCTTCTTAACCTTAAGTGCAACGGTTTAATCTTAGTATTAATTTGATAACTTAATTTAGTGTCCGTAGCCGATTGCCGACGAATCTTTAACTGAGGTCGTTTCTTAACGTGCTTATGGACTTTCTTTTTATGGACGGGCTTTGCTGAAGTCGCACCGGAAAATGATGTTGAGTGCTCACCCGAATTTGTCGTCAAACCATTATGATAATGTGCGGCAACGACCCAGATACCAACTAACACGATCACCACGATTACGATCATGGTGAATAACGGAATGTATTTTCTGACGGCCGAATGTCGATTTCGAATCCGCTGTTTTTCGGCATTCACTAATAACTTATCTTTACTAACGTTGTTGATATAGTTTGGATCCTGAAAATCAGGTAACTTATTATTAAAGCGCCGAAGTAATTCAATTCCGTTGATCCCAACGGTATCCGCATACTTCTTAATAAAGGCTCGAACGTAAAAATCACCGGGTAAATCTTTGTAATTCCCCGTTTCAACATCTTTTAAATATCGAGACTTAATCTTTGTGATTTGATATAAATCATTCAAGGAATAATTTTTCTTTAAGCGAGCTTGACGAAGAATTTGGCCAATCTTAATGACCGCTGAATTCTTCTTAACTTGCTTTGATCCTTGTTTACGTTTTCCCATTCAAATTACTCCACTTGTTCATATAATTTTCATTTTAATTATAGCATAATCAACATTCTCTAAAAATAACCAAAATAAAAAGCTCCCGTTAAATCAGGAGCTTCCATTAATTATTTAGATTTCAAACTAATTTTTAAAAGATCCGTTTAAAGAACAGTCCGATTCGACGCCACATTGATGGTTTAATTGGTGAATCCAACTTCATTAATGGGACGGTCTGACCTTCTAAACGACGAGCGATGTTTCGATAACCTTGAGATGCTGGGTTATCGGCATTCAATACGATGGGTTCCCCATGATTTGAAGTACTAATTACAGCGTCATCATCAAAGACAATCCCTAATAAATCAATCCCTAAATGTTCGGTAATACCATCAAAATCCATGATGTCACCTTCAGCGATCATATTGGGACGAATTCGATTAATGATTAACTTCGGGGCTTCCTTTAACGGATGTTCTTCTAATAAACCGATTACTCGATCAGCATCTCGAACGGCAGAAATTTCGGGGGTGGTAACAATAATGGCTTCATCAGCACCGGCAACGGAATCCATAAAGCCTTGTTCAATCCCAGCAGGACAGTCAATAAAGACGTAGTCAAAATTAGGCTTTAATTCATCAACGATCTTCTTAACGTCCTGTGGACTAAGTGCAGTTTTATCCGTACTTTCAGCGGCTGGTAATAGATATAATAAGTCATCAAATCGCTTATCCTTTACCAGAGCTTGACGTAAATGAACACGGCCACGGGCAACATCCACGATATTATACATAATTCGATTATCTAAACCTAAGATAACGTCTAAATTACGTAATCCAATATCCATATCGACCATGCAGACACGTTTACCCATAAGTGCTAACGCGATACCGATATTAGCCGTGGAAGTCGTCTTACCAACTCCACCTTTACCGGAAGTAATAACGATTGCTTTTCCCATTACATTATTCCCCCAATTCGATTATAAAATTTAGGATTAATTTTTCTTAAATTAGCCGTCTTGCCATAGCTTAAGATATGTAGATCATTAACATAAGCTACGGTTTGATTAGATGCTGGAATTTGACGATCAGCAATCACGTCAAATTGTTCACCAATTCGAACTTGCTGAGCACTATGCAGATCACCAATAATCAATTTATCTTCAGAACTCGGAAAGCCAGCATGAACGATGCCTTCAACATTACCCATCAAATAAATATTACCATCGGTGTATAAGCGACCGCCCTGATGGATATTACCAAAAAAGAGCACGTCACCGTGCATCCGATATGATTGACCATTACGAATGGTTTTACTAATCACATGGACGTTGTGACGTTCTCTCAAATGATACGAATCAATCGTAGTGATTACGTTTGATTTAATGTCCTTTAAGCCGAATTCAGGGTACTTTTTAAAAACATTTTTCAACGTACTAATTTCTCGATAAGAAAATAATCGATTCCCCGTCAGGACCGTAAAATTAATTTTATGACGCGGGTCAGAATTTTTACCAAAACGCGCTAATAAAGATTTGAGTTCAGAATTAATCTTATCGATTCCACTTGCAGAATTAAGAAATAATTCATATCCATCTTGTGTTCCCTTTAAAGTAATTGCTCTCAAGATTAATTCTCCTCTAAATTATCCTTGCTGACAATAATTATATAACCTCTGAATGGGGTAATATAAGATCGCAAAAAGAATTGCGTTTAAGATCAGGGTCGGAACAGCACTGTAAAGAACAAAATTCATTCCTGCATACGCTGCAACACCCGTGATTCGACTAACGACTTGATCAGCAAGATCACCTAAGAACAAAACGATAATCAAATCAATCAAATAAATTACAAAAGCACTAATAAAATTAATCGAAAAGTATCGATACATGGCCCTAGTACAATAAACTACTAGAGGGAAAATAATTATAAATACGCCCCAGATACCGACATAATACCAATCAAACACGGCACCCAGTAACGTAGCCCAGCCTTCTAGATGAAGGTTATAATCATTCACAAAGAAAACAGCCATGACGAGCCAAAATAAAGATAGGTACGGAACCACTGAGTAAGATTTAAACAGGACCGACATTAAATTATAAGAAACCGATCCATCCAAGAAGAACGCAATTAACAATCCAATTGGAAAAACGTACTTTAATGACGAATTCTTAATCATAAACGATTCCTCTATTCATCTTTACCAACAACGGTTACCGTTTCAATATCATTCAAATTAGCGGCAGGTTTAATGTAAACTTCTTTAGATAGACCGTAATCATCTGAAGTTACTTTGGAAACTTTGCCGACGTATAAGCCTTTAGGCATGATGCCACCCAATCCATTGGTTGACACTTTATCACCACGTTTTAGTTTACCTTTAGTGGTAATATTACCCATCTTAATGCGGTTAGTTCCTCGATCGTAACCGGTTATGATCCCGTTAACGTTTTTACCGTGTTTACTATGAATCTGGATCGCAAATCGGTTAGCGGAACCACTGTTATCAGTAATCAATTCAACTTTACTGTTGGTCTTATTGACTTCAGCAATTCGACCGATTAATCCAGACGCCACGATTACAGGCATGTTCTTTTTAATTCCGGAACTTTCACCCTTGTTGATTATAATCTGATTTTGCCAATTGGATGGAGTTCGGGTCATAATCGATGCGTTAACAGATTTATAATCGGTTAAACTATGTCCTAAATGAAGTTGCTGCTTTAATCGAGTATTTTCATTTTGCAGGGCTTGATTACGAACTTGAGTTGATACAACAGTATCAACTCGTTTCTTTAACTTCTGATTCTCTTGATAGGTACTTAAAAGACCACCAATTGAATCAAAGCCACGATGAATACCATTAGTTGGGATGGTGATAACACGGTTAGTGAAGCCAACCACGTCGTTACCAAACTGCTGAATTAATGGTGGTGTTGATCGACGATTACGAACGTTTACCGATAATGTTATTAAGCCTAAACAAACAATTAGACATAAAATAGCGATTACTAATTTTCGATTAGAGAAAAACTTCCTCATAATGGGCCTCCATCACGTCATTTAATGTGCAATAAACCAGTTGCTGGCTTATTTACGTTTACGAATGGCGTTGATACTACTCAATGATTTACCGGTACCAATGGCAACACAATCCATTGGATGTTTAGCGATTGATACTGGTACTCGAGTTGCCTTGGAAATTACGTCAGCGATGTTCTTCAATAAAGCACCACCACCGGTCAATACGATACCATGGTCAATTACATCGGAAGCAATTTCAGGAGAAGTTTCTTCTAACGTTTCTTTAACGGCACTAATGATACCTTCAATGGGTTCATGCATTGCTTTAGCAACGTCAACCGCAGAGACCTTGGTCGTCTTTGGTAAACCAGTTAATAAATAACGACCACGAACGGTCATGTCATCAATCTTCTTAGCGTCTTCAATTGAAGCAGAACCAATATCCCACTTGATCTTTTCAGCAGTTCGTTCACCGATTAATAAGTTATAATGCTGACGAATGTAGTTAGCAATGGCGCTGTTTAACTTATCACCAGCAATTCGAACGGACTGGCTAGATACAATTCCGCCTAAAGAAATGGTGGCAATATCAGTAGTACCACCACCAATATCAACAACCATGCTACCAGTTGGGTCCATAACCGGTAAACCGGCACCAATCGCAGCAGCAAATGGTTCTTCGATTACATAAGCACCTTTAGCTCCGGCAACTCTAGTTGCATCAATTACGGCTCGTTTTTCAACAGCTGTAACGCTGCTAGGTACACAAACCATAACATAAGGACGACCTGCAGCATGACCTAAAGCCTTATTCATATAGTACTTCAGCATGGCAACCGTGGTGTCATAATCAGCGATCACACCATCCTTCATTGGTCGAATGGCTTTAATACTAGCTGGGGTTCGGCCAATCATATCGCGGGCTTCGTTACCAACGGCAACGACGTGGCCCGTTTTAGTACTTTTGGCAACTACGGACGGTTCACGTAGAACAATCCCCTTGCCTTCAACATAAACAATGGTGTTTGCAGTACCTAAATCGATACCGACGTTTTTTGTTCCAAATCCAAACAAAACTATTCATCCCTTCATACTTCATTTAACTCGTTTAAATTTAAGAATTTTTTTGATTTATAAATAACGGCCTTACGTTGGATATAAAATATAAGGATCCAGTAATTAATAATACATCATCCTGCGACATCATGGAAACTGTCTGGACAATTGCCTGCTTCCAATTTGGGATGTATTTAATGGGATGCTTAGCTTTTACATCTTCAGCTAATGGCTTTAAATCAGCAGCACCACGATGACCTGGACCGTGAAATTCAGTTAACACCAAGTGAACGTTATGAATCTGACTCAAAATCTTAACCATTTGCTGATATTGTTTATCAGCAAAAATAGCTAAAATTACGTAAACATCACGTTGCGCAAATCGTTTACTAAGGATCGGCTGAATAGCCTTAATTGCTGGAACGTTGTGTGCACCGTCAATCACCACGATCGGCGAACCGTTAAGCCGTTCAAAACGACCGGCCCAGAAAGTGCCAGCAAGGCCCTTTCGAATAATATTTGGATCAACATGCAAACCGTTAACTCGGCAGTACTGAAGATAAGTTTCCACAGCAACGGCGGCATTATCAATTTCATAGGTGCCGACCATTTGGATCTTAGCCCGATGTAAACTCAAGCCCTTTGATTTAAAATCAAAGATTTCGTTCCAGCCCGTTGGCTGATGATGTTTAATTAAGAAGTCTCGTCCTAAGATCGATAGATGACTATGTTTTTTAGCAGCCGTCTTCTTAATCACGTCTAACGGAGCTTTACTAATTCGACCAGCAACCACGGGTTTCCCTTGCTTGATAATGCCAGCCTTTTGATAAGCAATCTTAGGTAACGTATCACCCAGGATCTTCATGTGATCCCAGCTAACGGTTGTAATTGCAGAGACGTCAGGAATTAAAACGTTGGTCGAATCATAACGGCCACCGATCCCAACTTCGACGATCACAACGTCAGCATGATGTTCAGCAAAATATTTGAACATCATTGCTGTGATCACTTCAAATTCAGTTGGACCACCATCGGGCAACGCTTTATCCAACGCTTCTGCCACCGGGGCAACGGCCTTGGCTAGGCGAAGAATTGTTGAATTACTGACGGGCTTGCCATTAACACTAATCCGCTCGTTGAACGTCACTAAATACGGTGACGTAAAAGTACCGACCGAATAACCAGACTGCTGGAAAAGATTTCGTAGAAAAGTAACTACGGATCCCTTCCCGTTAGTTCCAGTTACATGGATCATGTGCTTAATTTTATTTTGCGGATTACCCAATTTTTTCATGAATAATCGCATTCGATCCAACGTTGGATCTCGTTTAAATTTATGACGACTCGCGATAAACGCTAACGCATCATGATAAGTATTCATGAAATCCTTCTTTATTTTTGACTGTTATTAATCGTAGCTAAACGTTTCTTAGCGGCATTTAACTTTGATAAGTTAGCGGCTTTCTTAGCTTTTTCGTTATCAACTAACTTCTTTGGAGCGTTCTTTACAAAGCCCTGGTTAGCTAACATCTTTTCAGAACGTTTAACTTCATGGGTGAAGTTATCGATCTGATCCTTAGTCCGCTTAACTTCAGCTTTCATGTCAACTAACTCGGACAGTGGAATACTAACCTGAGCATTATCCATAACACTGGTCATGGCTAACTTAGGTACCTGAACATCACTGCCAACTTTGAATTCCTTTGGATGGCAGAAGCGCTGAATGTAATCGTAGTTCTTCTTAAAGACTTGCTTTAAGGTTGGATCATTCGTCTTGATTAAGATGTTGACACTGCTGGACATCTTGGCATTGACTTCAGCCCGGATGTTACGAACGGTCTTAATCAAATCGATTAAACGACTCATTTCTTTTTCGGCCTGTGGATCATTGAATTCAGGATGATCAACTGGGTACTTAGCTGTTGCCAATGCGTTACCAACATGTGGCATTGCTAACCAGATCTTTTCGGTAACGAATGGCATGACTGGCTGTAATAGACGTAAGGTCTGATCCAATACGTAAGCTAAGACGTTCTGAGTATTCTTCTTAGCCTGGGCATCGTCACCAGTTAAAACAGCTTTACTCATTTCAATGTACCAGTCACAGAAGTCATCCCAGATGAAGTCATAAATGCAACGACCGGCTTCACCGAAGTTGAACTTGTCATACTGTGCAGTGATGTGATTAACAACGTGGTTTAAGCGACTTAAGATCCATCGATCAGCTAAGTTCATCTGATCACGCGGTGGTAAGACTGGCTTCTTCATGTCACCTAAGTTCATGATGACGTAACGGCTAGCGTTCCAGATCTTGTTAACGAAGTTCCAGGCTGAGTCCATCTTCTTGTAACTGAACTTAATATCCTGACCTTCGGTAGTTCCGTTAGATAAGAACCAACGTAATGCATCGGCACCGTACTTCTTGATGACGTCCATCGGATCGATCCCGTTACCAAGGGATTTACTCATCTTGACACCGTGTTCATCACGAATCAAACCATGTAATAATACATGTTTGAACGGTCGCTTACCAGTGAAGTGTAAACTCTGGAAAATCATGCGTGATACCCAGAAGAAGATGATGTCGTAACCAGTAACTAACGTATTGGTTGGGAAGTAACGCTTGTAATCATGGGCGTTAGTATCAGGCCAGCCCATGGTTACGAATGGCCATAAGGCACTTGAGAACCACGTATCTAAGACGTCTGGATCTTGTTTCCAGTTTTCAGGGTCTTTCGGTGCATGTTCACCAACGTAAACCTTACCAGTCTTCTTGTTATACCAAGCAGGAATTCGGTGGCCCCACCATAACTGACGTGAAATACACCAATCATGAATGTTGCCCATCCACTGCATAAAGGTATGTTCGAAACGCTTTGGAACGAAGTCAACACGGTTACTAGTCTTTTGATTTTCCATAGCGCGTTTAGCTAACGGCTTCATACGAACGAACCATTGAGTTGAAAGACGAGCTTCAACCTGAACACCGGTTCGAGATGAATGACCAACGGCATGGACGATTGGTACGATCTTGATAATCTTGTTTTCTTTTTTTAAATCGTTAACCATGGCTTTACGAGCCTGGAAACGAGTTAAACCTTCGTATTTTCCGGCGTTAGCGTTCATGGTTGCGTCTTCGTTCATGGTATTGATTTGTGCTAAGTGATGACGTTTACCAACCTGGAAGTCATTTGGATCATGGGCCGGCGTAATCTTAACCATCCCGGTCCCAAACTTAGGGTCAGCATGCTGATCAGCAACGATCGGAATCTTACGGCCAACTAACGGTACGACAACGTACTTACCAACGATGTTCTTATAACGTTCATCATGAGGATTAACCGCAACGGCAGTATCACCAAACATGGTTTCTGGACGGGTAGTCGCAATTTCAATGTAGTTATGGCCATGGAACTTGGTATCGTCAGCAAATGGATATTTAACGTGATAGAAGGCACCCTTATCATTGTGATAAGTAACTTCAATATCTGATAAAGCGGTTCGAGCCATCGGGTCCCAGTTAATGATGTATTTACCACGGTAGATTAAGCCTTCCTTATATAACTGAACGAAGACTCTACGAACGGCTTTCTTAAAGCCTGCATCCAGGGTAAATCGTTCACGGCTGTAATCTAATGAAAGGCCTAACTTAGCCCATTGCTTTTTAATTGTAGCTGCGTAATGATCTTTCCATTTCCAAATCAGAGCGATTTCTTTCTTACGACCTAAGTCGTAACGGGAAATTCCCTTCTTACGCATTTTAGCTTCAACTTTAGCCTGCGTAGCGATACCAGCATGATCCATCCCTGGTAACCAGAGAGTGTCATAACCTTGCATTCGTTTCTGACGGATCAACATATCCTGTAATGTTGTATCCCAAGCATGACCTAAATGAAGCTTACCGGTAACGTTCGGCGGTGGTAATACGATTGAATACGGCTTAGCCTTCTGATTACCACTCGGCTTAAAGATTCCTTCCTTAAGCCATTTCTTGTACATACCAGCTTCAACTTCGTTTGGGTTAAATTTCGTTGACATGTTAACGTTTCTCATATGAAATTCACCTCATTATATTTAAATCAAAAATTAATATTACCAAACAAAAAAGCACTTCTTCCTAACTAACGATAGGACGAAGTGCTTCCGCGGTACCACCTATTTTAGATTATTTATCATAATCCCACTTAATTTCGTTTAACGATCGTTGATCGGACAGGCCTACTCTGTTCAGTCCATCTACTCACAAGCTACGTTCACTCTAGCTAATTAAGGGCTTCTCATTAGCGCTCTTTCCCTGTATTAAATTTAGCTAAAATTACTGACTTGCTCTTAGTATTTATAATTAAATAATAGCTAATATCCTGTGTAGCGTCAAATAGATTAAAGCAACTGAGAAAAGATTTTCTTTTGCGAATCCAAGAATTCATCATCAGGATGAATCTCAGTGACTTTAGCATTAGCTAAAGCCTGTTTCGTTAAGCCTTTAACATCAATTAACTTTTCGTATTCACGTGATTTTTCAAGATTTGGCTTAGTCTTAGGAGACGGCGGCGTAAAGATCGTGCAGCAGTCTTCATAAGGCAAAATCGATAATTTGTAGGTTCCTAATTTCTTGGCAATCGCGATGATCTGGTTCTTATCCATTGATAATAACGGGCGAAGAACGGGTAGTGTCGTGACGTCGTTAATGGCGACCATGCTTTCCAAGGTCTGGGATGCAACCTGACCTAATGATTCACCATTGAAGATCCCACTTTCGTGACGCTGAATCGTAACTGCCGCAGCTAATCGATACATCATTCGACGCTGAATTGTCATCAGGTAACCTTCAGGAACCTTTTCCTTAATTTCTTCCTGAATCTTGGTAAACGGGACCTGAATAAAGTTAATGTGACCACAGTATTTAGCTAAATTAGCCGTCAGTTCTTTAGCCTTATTTAAAGCCTGTTTACTGGTGTACGGCGGACTGTAGAAATGAACCATGTCCACTCTAACACCACGTTTCATGGCTAGATACGTGGCAACTGGTGAATCAATTCCACCTGATAACATCAAAGTAGCACGACCCCCAGTACCAACTGGTAAGCCACCGGCACCAGGAATGGTTTCGGTCATTAAGAAGATTCCGTTAGTTCGAACTTCACAACGAACTACAATGTCGGGGTTCTTCATTTTGGCTTTAATCTTTGGGAAATGCTTAATGACGGTACTTCCTAAAGCATCATTAACGCCATAAGTATCAAGCGGGAACTTCTTGTCCTGACGCTTAGTACTGATCTTAAACGTCGTTCCGTCGCCATGGTATAATTTCTTAACCATCGCAACGGCAACTTTTTTAGCTTTGTCGAGATTCTTATGATTGTCAACTCGAACGACGGGTGAAAAGTTTTCAATTCCAAAGACACCCTTTAAATGATCCATAACTTTAACTGGATCATCACCGTTTAAACGGACGTGAAGTCGGTCCCATTGAGCGCTAACGTCCACATTTTTAAAGCTATGCAGAGCATGCTGGACGTTTTTGCCTAATTGTCGAATAAAATCGCTTCGATTTTTATGCTTGGTGGACAATTCACCGTAACGCACCATGATCTCAGTGTATTGCATTGAGTTCGTCCTTTCTTTCTTAGCTTAACTTACTGAATTGCTGATATAATTTATTGAAAACTTGATTAAAGCGTTTGGCTTCAGCAACGGTATTTTGATCGCTTAATGAAATTCGAATTGCGCTTCGTGAAATCGTTTCTGGAACCTTCATTGCACTTAACGTGTGGGATGGAGCACCGTTCTGTGAAGAACATGCACTGGTGGTCGAAATGTAAATTCCGTACTTTTCAAAAGCATGAACTACGGTTTCACCACGGACACCCTTGATTGCAAAGCACAAAATATGCGGTGCAAAGGTATCATCATTCTTAGAAAATACCTGAACCTTTGGAAATTTCTTGACGTGATTATAAATTACGCTCTTGACCTGACGCTGATGAGCAATCTTTTTTGGTTCATCCTGCATATCAAGACGGAGTGCTTTAGCCATTGCAGCAATCCCTGGTAAGTTTTCGGTACCACTGCGCATGCCAAATTCTTGACCACCGCCATCGATTAATGGAGCAAACCGACGGCCATGACGAGCGTAGATAAAGCCCGTTCCACGTGGTGCATGGAATTTATGACCAGAAACTGCTGCAAAATCAGTTCGACCATTAAAGATCTGTTTTTCAAGGCCTTTACCAACGGCTTGAACAGCATCAACATGGAAATTAATCTTTGGGTAATGCTTTAGTAATTGAGCAATTTCTTTAATGGGTTCAATAGTACCAATTTCATTATTAATCGCCATTACCGATACCAAAATCGTGGTTGGACGAATTGCGTTCTTCAAATCAGTAATTGAAATGCGACCGTACTTATCAACTGGTAAATATGTGACGTCAAAGCCCAATTTCTCTAGGGTATGCATTGAATTATATACGGCCGCATGTTCAACGGAAGTCGTAATAATGTGATTACCGAATTTTCGTTTAGCGAGAGCTGTACCTTTGATGGCCCAGTTATCACCTTCACTGCCACCACTAGTAAACAGGATTTCACTTGGCTTGACGTGTAGTAAATCAGCAATCTGTTGACGTGACTGGTTTAATAAACTATGCGCTTCAGCACCGAAATCATGTAAACTAGATGGATTACCCCAAATTTTATCACTAACGATATCATACGTTTTAAGTGCATCTGGATTTATCTTGGTGGTAGCACTGTTATCAAAATAAATCATGTAACGACTCCTTACTTATTATGCTTGTAATATTCTTTTTCAATTCGTTTGGAAGCCCCTGGTTCAACCTTGTCGATTGCACTAGATATAGTGCTTAAACTGTCATGATAATTATATTCATTTTCAAATAAGGCACGAGCTTCTTTATTAGCATGGGCCACGTTGGCGTATGAATTGCGATAACGATTTGAATACTGCATTAACTGTTCAGATAATGCAGCATCGTCAATCAAATCATTCGTCTTTTCACGTAGTTTGCTCATGTCAGTTCGAATCGTAACTAGACGTTTATTAATGTCATCCATACTGATCTTAACTTGATTGATCTTATCAGAAAGATGCTTCATCTCATTAAAGACGATGTTGTAGTAATCAATATAACTCTTTGGTAGCCCAGGTAAATTCAAACGACTAACCTTTCGATTAATATTATGTAAGGTCAAGCCAAATTTACTGATGCTATCGCGGGCGCTTGATTCTTCACGGTTTAAATCATAAACCGAATCGTTAATCTTTCGTTGCTGGGTTTCGATGTTACCCAACTGCTTTTCAGCCTTTTTCTGATGATCTAATGCATCAGAATAGATTACGCTGTTACTGGCCATAGCGTCCATATCCTTATGATGAACAGCATCGATATGGGCTAATTGATGACTCAATTTCTTAGTCGTCTGAATTTCATTATGATTTAAATCATAGTTTTGAGATAAGCGACGAAGCTCCGTCATCAAGACGTAGTTCTGTTTCTGGGCATGTTCGATGTATTCGGAAATAACATCAACATCGTTATTAACCTGGCGTTTAGCCTTAATTTCTCTCGCCATGGCATCATATAGCTGGTTGATCATCGTTTCGATCTGATGACAGTTACTTTTAACCTGGTTAATATTGAGGCCCTTTAATATGCCAACGGTTTTTTTAACTTTTGCTTCAACATACTTAACAGCACCCTTTAAATCCTGTTCAGGAAATTGATAACCTGAATTAAGCATATAGCTTAAGCCATGCTTGATTTCAGAGACTTGCTTTGGATAAATGGTTGCTAAATCTTTATATAAAGCTGGGACGGACTTCATATAAAGGCTCAAGGTGCTGGTGTTAGTTTCCAGCTTTTTTAACGCTTCTTCTGCTGAATCGTGGTCCCCATTTTCAGCTAACTTAACAAAATTATTGTAGAGACTTTTTACATAGTCTAAATAATCCTGAATTTTATTTACGCTAGGCCCATAAATATAGTTCTTGGTTAATAAACTCTTGTGGATCTTACGGAGCTTATCATTATAACTAACCAAGGCTTTGTGCTGATGCTGGGATAATTTTGATAACTGACCTAAATTGGATTTGATGTCTTTAATGGATGTCGTGATTTCACGAACGACCCGATTAGCATGGAGATATTCCTGGCGAGTCTTTAAAAAATTAAGACTTCGTGAATCACGTTCGATATCCTGAATTAAGCGATCGACAACGTCAAATGATTTGTCATGAATTTCGTGATACCGATCTCTATCATCCTGAAACTGTTCCAAAGATTTACCGGATAATTTAGTTCTACCAACTTTTTCTAAAGCTTTCCGTAATGATTCACCCTGGATGTTTTTATTTTTCTTTTCAACCAAGCGAACTTTTTGAAGCAATAAATGTTGATAGATTACGACAGCTAAATAAGCCACACCAACAATCACAATAATTGCTATTAATATGCCTAGCATGATTTTTATCCCATCCTTGATTAGTATTTTAGGTCATTTAACAATGAAATATGAGAACCAATGTAAATTATATCATAAACAATTGGCTATTGGCCTATAAATCAGGATAAATCACACAAATCAGAACCTAAGAAACGACTCCACTTTGACAACGAATTACAATCAAGATATTATAATAAGTGTGTAAAATAATGCAGCAATGTACGGTAAGCTCGTCAACATATTGGTACGCATGAAGTTTGATTAGTAACCCTCCGGCTGCTGAGGTGAACGTTCAGATCAATATGCACGAATACTAAGTACATAACTAAATTATTTTACTCCAAATTTTTAATTGGAGGAATTTTTAATGAGATACACAGGTCCTAGTTGGCGAATTTCCCGTCGTTTGGGAATTTCCTTATCAGGTACTGGTAAAGAATTATCTCGTCGACCATACGCACCAGGAGATCATGGTAATGGCCGTCGTCAGAAGTTATCCGAATACGGCATGCAGTTACGTGAAAAGCAAAAGTTACGTTACATGTACGGCTTAAGCGAACGTCAATTCTCTAACTTATTCGTTAGAGCCGGACGTATTAAGACCGGTCGTCATGGTGATAACTTCATGATTTTACTTGAACGCCGTTTAGATAACATGGTTTACCGTTTAGGTTTAGCCACTACTCGTCGTCAAGCTCGTCAATTAGTTAACCACGGTCACATTACCGTAGATAACAAACGTGTTGACATTCCTTCTTACGAAGTCAAAGTTGGCCAAGTAATCGGTGTTCGTAAGAAGTCTCAGAACATGAAGGTCATCAAGGACGCCGTCAAAGCCGTCGTTGGTCGTCCACCTTACGTATCATTCGATGCTAAGAAATTAGAAGGTAAGTTAACTCGTTTACCACAACCTGACGAACTTAACTCTAACATCAACGATGCATTAGTTGTTGAATACTACAACAAGTTACTCTAATTAATGTCACTAATGTTTATAGAAATATAATTAAGTGCTTCGCTTTTACGAAGCACTTTTTTTATAACCCAATTTAAAAAGGAGTCTTTTTCATGAGTGATACTCCCACGAATTCCGTAAACGATCGCTTAGATCGAACCATCAACGGGACACCTAAGATCAACCCTGATGAACAACGTAAATATTTAGGGACCTTTCGAGAACGGGTTTCTTTAGCCATTAAAATCAGTGATTTAAAATCTCAAAATGCGTTTAACGGCTTTAAAAAGGACCTTGAAGCCCACCCTAAATATTTACTAATCATTAACGGTAATCTAACACAAAACCTGACGATGCCCTACTTAGCCTATGCTAGTCAGCATAATATCGACTTTACGATGCGGACCGATTCATTTTACTGGACCCGAAGTCAGGATTACGGATTAATATATGCATCCCATCACAACGCCATTAATCAATACCCCGTCAACGTCATGCAGAAATATCCAGCTAAAACGGATAATCATAAGGGTAGTTCTCAGTCACCAAAAAGTTCAAAAAGCAAATCATCACTGTGGACTAAATTAAAGAAGTTATTTTAACGAGAAGGAATATCCATGTTAGCAATTAATATCTTAATGATTATTTTCACCCTATTGCTTTTAGGCATCGGGACCTTTTTATTTATGCACCGTCATAAGACGTTTCTAATCTTTAAAACGTCTGACCATCATCTAATTGGCAGTGTCGTTAAGAATTTCGGCATTACGTTCATCATTGTCGGGATCATTTCATTAATCACGATTTTGACCCAAAACACGATTTATATATGTATTGCTCTGATAATCGGTTGTATTGCGGTCACTGCATTTTACCTTTGCATTAGTAAGTTCATTCCTAAGTCCTAGGCAATGTAAGCGCTTAAATATTTGCTTATCTTCGAAAGGCGGCTAAAATAATTGTTAGTAAGGTGATAAATATGACAACTAATTACCAACAAATTTTAGTCCCAATCGATGGTTCTAAAAACGCTAAACTAGCTTTTAAACGAGCTATGACTGTCGCCAAAGCTAACCACGCTAATCTTCATTTAGTTAACGTCATCGATACCCGGGCTTTTGATAACATTTCAAGTGTTGATGAATCCACAATTGATCAATTGACAAAGGACACCAAAAAATCACTTGATAAGTATCAAGCCGTTGCTAAAAAGGCCGGTTTAAACGTCGATTACTCCATTGAATTTGGTTCACCAAAGACGATCATTTCTCATCAAATGACTAAACGTTGGCATATCGATTTAATTATCATGGGTGCTAATGGTTTAACCACTGTTGAACGAGTACTGATCGGTTCCGTTGCCGCATATGTATCTCATGCCGCACCTTGTGACACGTTACTAGTTAGAAAATAATTTAACATTTTAAGAGATCTTAAAAGGACCGTTCCACGATTTAACGTGAAATGGCCCTTTAATTTTGCCTAAATTTGAGATGGCAACGACTCTGGATGTTGGTAAACATGATGAAAAGCGTGTGCTTGGCGTTTTGCTGATTCAGCATTACTAGGTTGATTTAAGCCTAGATAATTTTGGCTGATCTGTGTATAGACATCCCTTAATTTATACATTGAATGAATTTTAGCTGAATCACTAATCGTCTGAAAACAAACGGCATTTGAGATCTTAAACGCTTTTAATTGATAGAATAATTTAGCTAATTTTAATCGTAAGACAATGAATAGCCTTACCCGCTGATGAATCTTAGTAGCGACATCAAAGTTTAAGTGTTGTTTAGCAACCTTCGCAAATTCCAGTGATTTAACATAATCTTTCTGCTTGAAGTAAACACAGCTAATCCCAAGATTAGCCCAAACTCGATAGTATTTATTAATCGGACTAAAGTTTTGAATAACCGTTTTATGAAAATAATATAACGCATCGCGATCATCATCATTTATGTACGAAAGGAGCCCCTGATAACAGAAATATTGTGGCATTTGATGATGGACCTTAAATTTATGGACTGGAATTCGTGATAATTGTCGTTTAGCTTTTTGATATTTGTCTTGCAAAATGGCTTCTTCAACATCGACTAAATTAATCGATGGCCTGATAACGGAATGAATCGGAATGTTCAAACGTTGACCAATTCGCGCTAAAATTCCCAACTTAGGACAACTGTTCCGGTTTTCAATTAAACTAATGGTCGCTTGCGCGCATATCCCGTCAGCTAACTGGTACTGTGATAGTCCGGAATTGATACGGTGATGTTTAATTATTTTTCCAGAGACTTTCATGAACTTTCACCTAATTATTTAAGAAATCTGTGAATGTCGGAAACATTTGGTTAAATGATCGTTAACCACACCAACGGCTTGTAAATACGAATATAAAGTTTTCGGTCCAATTCGTTTGAATTGATAATAACGAAATTTTATCAGAAACGGTTCAATAAATTTGGAATAATCCAAGGGTTCATTATTATTCACAATTAGATGATCCAACGGCGTATTATTTACAGGCGACCAAGTTAAATGGCGGAGTGTAATTCCCGCATGATGCAATTTAACTAATCTTTTAGCATTGGAAATAATCGCCTTAATCTTTAATCGATTCCGAATTATTTTCTTATTATTTAGCAAACGTTTTAAATCGGCTCCCGAATACCTGGCTACTTTTGAATAATCAAAATTATCAAAAGCTTGATAAATGGCATCCCGTTTCTGCAAGATTAATTTCCACTGGAGTCCCGCTTGGAAAATCTCTAACGACAGTAGCGCAAACAATTGCTGTTCGTTATATTCGGGGACGCCCCATTCTTGGTCATGATATTGTTGCAAAAGTGGATCCCGATTAGCCCACGAACATCGCTCTAAATTTTTAATATTAATCATCTCTTTCACTTATAAATACGTAAAAAAAGCGCTTAATTATTAAATTTTTGGTTTAATAATTAAACGTCGTTTTATGTGTAAATTTTTAAATTAATTTTACTTCTGTTTTAGCGGAATAAAGTCATGGTGTAACTTTGAACGATGCTTAAATTCAGCAAAGGCTAACTTGATTAACTTATCAATCAATTTAGAATAGCTAAGCCCTTGAGCTTTCCATAACTGCGGGTAAAGACTAATGTTAGTAAAACCTGGTAACGTGTTAGCTTCACCAACGTATGGGGTTCCATCTTTAGAAACCAAGAAGTCAATTCTAGCCATGCCTTTTAACTGAAGAGCTTTATATGTAGCTAGACCCATCTTAGTGATTTCCTTAGCTAATTTTTCAGACATCTTAGCAGGAATTTCAAATTTAACGCCACTTGCATTAACAAACTTATTTTCGTAAGTGTAAAATTTATCATGCTTTGGTACTCGAATCGCACCAACTTGGGATGCCTTCGGATGTTCATTACCTAAAATGGAAATTTCGTATTCTTCGGGACCTTTAATTGCTTGCTCAGCTAAGATCTTGTAATCGTAACGGAAAGCATCCTTTAAGCCTTTTTCATATTCATCTTCATTATGAACCTGATGAATACCAACGGATGAACCCTGATTAGCAGGCTTCAGGAATATTAAATTTCCAAGCTTCTTGCTTAAAGCATCAAAACTCCACTTTTTATAATTATCTGGTGTTAATAATATGTATTTAGTATTACGAATACCATAATAAGTTAGGATCTTTTTAGTTACGTCTTTATCAAAAGCCATAGCTGACGGTAAAATTCCACTGCCCACGTATGGAATTTGTAATAATCTAAAGAGACCTTGAATTGTCCCATCTTCACCTAAATTACCATGAATCATCGGGAAGAAGACGTCAATATCCTTACATTTACCAAGATTTGCAATATTGGCAAACGGGTTATGACGATCTAAATTATCCTTAGCTTTCTTAGCATATTTGGCTTCTGGAACATCATTCAATAACACTTCTCTAGAATCATGATCATCCAAAATAATCATGTCTCTGGTCATTAAAAATAAACTTACTCGATATTTGTTCTTATCCATCGCGTCATAAATATTACGGGCGGATCGCTTAGAAACATCATGTTCTGACGAATTACCACCAAATAACAAAGCAACGTGCAATTTACGGTTCATTTAACACCGCTCCTTTCACCTGTTTAATAAGTATATCACTATCACTTGATGTCGTCAGTATTAATGACGTTTTGTGTTCCACGTTCGTTAATAATCGACACCAATAAATTATTTAACATCTGATCTTCATGGGCTGGCGATAGCTTATGATGACCCTCTTTTTCTAGCTCGTCAATTGCACTTTCAGCAATTGAAACGGCACCCTTAACGATGATCTTACGGGCTGACAGAATGGCACTCGCCTGTTGGCGCTGTAACATTGCACTGGCAATCTCCGTTGCGTAAGCCAAATGATTGATTCTGGTTTCAATAATCTTTAAGCCAGCAATCTTTAAACGATCCTGTAATTCAACCGTCAATTCATGTGAGACGTCGGCCGAATTACCGCGAAGCGTCTTTGCGTGCGGGTTATCAAATGAATCATATGGATATTCACCCGAAACATGACGGATGGCCGACTCACTCTGAACAGCAATAAAGTGTTCATAATCTTCAACGTTAAATAAGGCCTGGGCGGTATCAACGACTTTGTACACGATTACCGCAGAAATTTCAACGGGGTTTCCCTGCTGATCATTAACTTTAATAATCTGACTATTAAAGTTACGGACCCGTAAGGAAACCGGTGTTTTATTCGTTAACGGAACCGTGACAAACAACCCAGCATCCCTGATCGTTCCAATATAACGGCCAAAAAACGTCAATACTTTAGCTTCATTCGGCTGAATAACGGTCAATGAACTTGCAATCACAAACGCAATGATTAAACCGAGCGTTCCAAAAGCAATTCCCGAAACGGACTTACTAATTACCGCCACGATACTAACTAAAGCCAGTAAGATGGCAACGATCAAACCAACGTAACCATTGACGTGAAAAGCAATTTTCTCTTTCATATTAGAACCCCCTATTTAACTGGAACAACTCCGCTCTTGTATTTCTTTCGTATCCATCGCCGAGTTGCCTTTGAATGTAAAGCCTTAAGCAGTTTTTCGATCTTCGGGTTATGCCGCTCACTCTTTCTGGTGGCGATGATGTTGTTGTAAGGCGAATTACGGGCTGGTTTTTCGTACGCAATTGAATCGCGTTTTGGATTTAAACCACTTTGAACCGCATAATTAGAGTTGATCGCAACGGCATCACCTTCACCATTTTTATAGATTTCGGGCAATAACTTCGGTTCATAACTGTGCTTAAAGATCAAATGCCGTGGGTTCTTAATAATATCATCAAAGTTGGCCTGATCTAAAGGAATACCACTTTTGACCTTAATCAAATGGGCCTGTGAAAATAATTGTAGAATTCGGCCATAGTCTGGGGCGTTGCTACTAACTAAAATTTTAGAATGAGGTCTTAGTTGGCTTAATTTATGAACTTTTTTAGAATAAATTGCAATCGGTTCCAAATGGACTGACCCACAGTTTACCAAGTGAGTATGATTTTGACGGTTCCATTGGTTAAGAAAGGCAATCGTCTGGAAATAATTAGCGTCCAGTTCCTTTCCCTGAAGAGCTCGATTTGGCATTACGTAATCTTGAAAGACCTTAATGTCTAACTTAACGCCTTTCCGTCTCAATTGTGGCTCAACATGACGTAGGATCTGGGCATGCGGAATATTGGAAGCACCAATTACTAACGTATTCTTGGGCGGTCTGGTGTTAGGTCCGATTAATAGTAACGCAATAAATAAAACGACAATCCCAACAAAAAAGGAAAATTTCTTCATAGTCTATCGCCCACTTTCTATAATTCTCGCTTGTCCGTATGACGAGCGAAGAAATCACCAAGAAACTGAACGATGAAGACGAAGATCAGAATGATGATCGTAGCAACCAGGGTAACACTGTTATTATTTGATTGAAAACCATCTAAATAAGCAAGGTTACCTAAGCCACCAGCACCGATGGCACCAGCCATTGCTGTATATGAAATTAGAGAAATCGTGGTTACGGTGGCTCCTGATATTAATGCTGGAGTACTTTCCGGTAAAATAACTTTCCAAATCAAGTCCCAGTTATTAGCACCCATTGATTTAACGGCATCAATTACGCCATGATCAATTTCATGAAAATCCGATTCAACCATTCGAGCGTAAAACGGGGCCGCTGAAATAATCAACGACGGCAATGCGGCTTGTGGCCCAATGATGGTGCCGACCAAATTCTTGGTGATCGGTAACAGTAAGACAATCAAAATGATGTACGGAATGGATCGAAAAACGTTGACCAGAAAAGATACGATCCAGTTGAGAACCTTGCACCAAATCCCAGAACGCTGACTTGATTCAAACAGAATCAAACCCAAAATAATCCCGATTACAATTACCAAAATCATTGATACTAACGTCATCCAAATCGTCTGCCACGTTGCGGCATACATATCGTGCCAGTTAACCGTACTGAAGTTAAAATATGATGAAAGTCCTTGATTACCCACGATAAACGACCTCCGTTTCAATCTTCATGTGTTGAAAATGGTTTAAAGCTCTTTTTTCATCAATTCCTGATAATTGAATCGTCAAATAACCAATAATACTGTCACGGACCGGTTCAATATTCCCACCAATAATACTGAGTTTAAGTTGTGGAAATTGACGAATAATCCTGGACACAACCGGTTTTCTTGACTGACCGCCGGTAAATTTCAGTTTAACGATGGAACTATGCGGATCCTTCTTAATTAACTGCTGGATGGTCGACTGAACTTCATGCGTATCAGAAGTCGTTTGGGTAACAAAACGCTTCGTAATGGCTCGCTTAGGATGATTAAAGACGTCGACAACGGGTCCCTTTTCAACAATCGAGCCACTATCCATAACTGCCACCCGGTTAGCAATTTTTCGAACGGCATGCATTTCGTGGGTGATTAGAATAATGGTTAGACCCATCTGATGATTAATTTTTAGTAATAGCTCTAAAATTTGATCAGTGGTGTCAGGATCTAAAGCACTGGTGGCTTCGTCAGAAATCAAAATCTGTGGTGAATTTGCTAACGCACGAGCAATACCAACCCGTTGCTTTTGACCGCCTGATAGTTCAGATGGATAATCATGGGCTCGATTAGCTAACCCAACCAGCTTCAATAGTTTTATGGCTCGCTTTTTTCTTTTAGCTTTGGCAACTCCGGCAATTTCCATCGGTAACATTACGTTGCCGATAATGGTTCGGGACCAAAGCAAATTAAAATGCTGGAAAATCGTCCCAATTCTTTGGCGTTGTTCCCGTAATTGCGAACGATTTAAATTAGCTATATTCTTCCCGTTAACTTCAACGTCTCCACTGGTTGGCTTCTCTAAACCGTTTAACATCTTGACCAGGGTACTTTTGCCGGCTCCGGAATAACCGATAATTCCGTAAATTTCACCGTCTTGAATCGTTAAATTGGCGTGATTTACAGCAACTAACGTGCCAGTTTTAACCTGGTATTTCTTTGTCACGTCACGAAAATTAATCATTAACCTCAAATCCTTTTATAAAAAGAGCTTCCCATCTTCAGTGATGAAAAGCTCTTATTATTCATCTGTTAAATTTTAAAATTAAGAAAATTTACGATCGTTACTAAATAGGTAATCAGTATTGTGATATTGCATCGACATTATTAGGCCAATCCCCATCATATTACCAATCAAAGCGGAACCACCTTGACTGACGAATGGTAACGGAATCCCAGTTAATGGCAATAGACCAATACTCATCCCAATATTTTCAAAAACATGGAAGAGAATCATCATGATTACACCAGTTGAAATATAGGCGTAAAAGACGTTTCTCGTCTGGAAAGTAACTTTGACCATTTGGTAAATCAGTAAGAAGTATAACAAAATCAGAATACAGCCACCGATAAAGCCAAAATTTTCACCAATTACGGAAAAGATCATGTCTGATTCACGAACTGGAACGTAAACGTGGGAAACGTTAAATCCGGTTCCAGTAATTCCACCGGAGCCAACGGCTTTAATACTTTGCCATAATTGATAGCCTTGATTAGAAGTATTCTGTGAAGGGTTTAACCACGTATTAACACGGGCAAATTGATACGCTTGAAAGCCTAAATGACCCAGTATCTCTTTACCAAACGTAGTGGCAACTAACGCCAGCGCAGTCCCACCTAACGCAGCAACTGCTGCAAATGTTGGAATAATAATCTTCCAAGTAACTCCAGATACGACAATCACGCCGGCTAAAATGGCGTAAAAGACTAGGATCGTCCCAAAATCATTTTGTAACTTCAATAGAATGGTGATGGGTAATACCCAAAGAAACAGTTTACCAATTAGTAACCAATCGGTTTTAACAGTATGCCGTGGGCATTTATTATTATGTTCAACCGAAACCTTAGCTAACATCAAAATATATGCTGGCTTCATAACTTCAGATGGTTGAAACGTTAATGGACCAATCTGGAACCAGTTTTTAGCACCGGTCTGAACCGCATATGAACGACTGTAGAAAATTAAAACAGCGGTCAATAGAAAGATACCGAACCCGTATGCATATGGCGTCAATTTCCACAATTGTTCTGAATCGAACTGCATGATGATAACCATTGCAATTCCACCAATGATATACCACAGAAATTGCGGAAGTAACGCATGAGTAATACTGGTCGCAGTAGAATCATGACTAACCGCAACGAATATGGCGACCATGCCAATAATCGCAAGCATTAATATACTGAAGATAATACCCCAGTTGATTCGATTACTGTTATCGTTTGAGCTTTGAATGTACTTACCGAACATAAATTAGCCCCTCGTTTAATCTTTAGGTAACTTGAAACCATTTTTAATATCGAAAGTAATTTACTTTTTATGTAAATGGTATTCGCTTAACAGATCTTCCAAGCCTTCGCTAATGTTTTTAACATGAAAGATCTTTCCTTTGTTAGAACGAGCTGCTAAATGATCGTCGATTGTTTGGATTTCACCAATTGTATTTTTGCCAATTCGTAAAATGGCCATCTTATTACCATTAACATCCTTTGCGGAATCTAGTCGAGCTCGAACTCTCTTGGTACGCTTTGCCACGCATAACCTTCCTTTCAACCAGATGATTTTAATCTAAATGCATCTTATGACGGTACTCTTTTTCAGCCCGTCGATTTCGAAAAATAGTAAATTTATCGGGAACTGGGTCATAACCACCACGAACTAACGGCTGGCACCGTAGAATTCGAGCAATCCCCATAATCGTTCCTAATATGCACCCATGTTTTTTAATTGCCGTTAACATGTAATTTGAACATGTCGGGTAGTAACGACAATGCGGTGGAAATAAAGGTGAAATACATTTCTGATAAAAAACGACTAAGCTTTCTAAGAAACGTTTCATCAACTCATTTTCCTTCGCAATTAATTATTTATTATGATTCATGTGCTCCAATAAAGCACCAGCACCTTTGGCCACGTTTTCTAACGGGCTTTCAGATACAATGACGGGAACCGTTAAAGCATTTGAAATAACCTTATCGATACCTCGTAATAAGGCACCACCACCGGTTAGCATTACGCCACGGTCAACAATATCCGAAGCTAATTCAGGCGGAATTACTTCTAAAACATCTTTAGAGGCACTGATAATCTTATCAACGGTGCTCTTTAATGCTTCAGCAATTTCGTTACTGTTAATGGTAACTGATTTTGGCATACTACTGATGGCGTCACGACCACGAACGGTCATCGTCTTAACGTCTTCAGCAGGTAACTTAGTGGCGGCACCAATCTGAATCTTAATCTTTTCAGCAGTATGAGTACCAATGATTAAATTATGCTTATTCTTGATGTAGTCAACGATATCAGCGTTCATCTTATCACCGGCAACCCGGATAGACTTACTCTGAACGATATCACCAAGTGATAGTACAGCGATGTCACTAGTACCACCACCCATATCGATAACCATGTTACCACGGGGCTGGAAGATATTCATTCCGGCACCGATAGCAGCAACCTTAGGTTCTTCTTCTAAGTATACCTTGCCACCACCAGATTTTTCAGCGGCTTGGACAATGGCTTTCTTTTCGATATTAGTGATGCCCGTTGGTGCACAGATCATGGTACGAGGCTTAGAGATAAAGCCCTTAACATCTAACTTATCAATGAAGTAAGATAACATTTTTTCAGTGGCATCAAAGTCTGAAATGACACCATTCTTTAACGGCCTAATTGCTCTGATGTTATTAGGAGTTCTACCAACCATCCGATAAGCTTCAGATCCGACAGCTAATACATTCCCACTATGGGTGTTAACCGCAACTACTGAAGGTTCATTTAAGACAATTCCTTTTCCAACAACATAAATAAGAACGTTAGCAGTTCCTAAATCGATTCCAATATCTTTTGCCATTCGGACAGTTCCTCCTGAAATTTATTTCTTATTTATAATTTTTAAAATTAATTTATATAGATTGTTTAAATCTACAATTCCAGGTAGTAATTATAACATACTAGGCCGTGATTAACTAAAAATCAGTGATTAGTGAACTTACTTAAACATGAAAATTAAATTATGAATGTTATTAATCACTGATAAGAAGAATTCACTGCAAGTAAATCCTAAGAGGACCGATACTAAGACTATTAGTACCTTCCCAGGCATCATCGGCATATGCAGATACTTCTCGACATGTGTACTCTGAATGGCCCAAAAGGCAACACTAACGAAGAATAAATGACTAATGATAGTAACTAACGAACTAATTCCAACTAATTGCACTTTATCTGCCGCCTTTCAAAATTAATCTAAAAAACAAAATAAGCTTTGTAAAAGCTGATCACTTCTACAAAGCTTAAGATCATAAATATTAACAGTTCAAATTAATGTTTAGCAACGTAGATTCTGTTGATGGCTCGTCGTAGGGCAAGTTCTTCAGCATCCAACGTTTCTTTATCGTGAGCTGCTTTGGCCTTTTTGATATTAGCTTGGGCACGCTTTTGAGCTCTCTGAGCCCGTGGTACATTAATATCGCTTTGTTTCTCGGCACTGTTGGCAACGATCGTTGCTACGTTATGAGAAAATTCAACAAAGCCACCGTTAACGGCAACCTTATCCGTCTTCCCATCGTATTCGACCTTTACTTCATTAACTTCAAGCGAAGCAATTATCGGAGCATGGTCCGGCATAATTCCTAACTGACCACTCTTGGTATCAAGAACGATCATTTTAACATCTTGCCGGTTGTATCTTTCACCGTCAGGAGTAACGATACTAATGGTCAATACAGATTTATCAGCCATTTAGAGCCCCTCCTTACTTGCTTTGCTGTAACTTATGATATTTGTCAACTACATCCTTGATGGAACCACAGTTACGGAAGCAATCTTCAGGGATCTTATCATACTTACCTTCTAAGATTGCCTTACAATCCTTAACCGTTTCCTTAACAGGAACGTAGCGACCTTTTAAGCCAGTAAACTGAGTAGCGACATAGAATGGTTGAGACAGGAAGAACTGAATTCGACGAGCTCGGCTAACGGTCTTCTTTTCAGCGTCAGATAATTCATCCATACCTAAAATGGAAATGATATCTTGTAATTCATGGTAACGCTGTAAGACATGCTTAACTTCGTTGGCAACTTCATAATGTTCTTTACCAACGATTTCCGGACTCATAGCCGATGATGTTGAAGCCAACGGATCAACGGCTGGATAAATACCTTCCTGAACCAATGAACGGGTTAAGTTAGTCGTGGCATCCAAGTGGGCAAATGTAGTTGCTGGTGCTGGGTCGGTGTAATCATCGGCAGGAACGTAAACGGCTTGAATAGATGTAATAGCACCTTTCTTGGTCGAAGTAATACGTTCTTGTAACTGACCCATTTCAGTAGCTAACGTCGGTTGATAACCAACGGCAGATGGAATACGACCTAACAATGCTGATACTTCCATTCCGGCTTGAGTAAATCTGAAGATATTATCAATAAATAATAGAACATCTTTACCCATTGCATCACGGAAGTATTCGGCAATGGTTAATCCGGTCAAGGCAACACGCATACGTGCACCAGGCGGCTCGTTCATTTGGCCATAGACCATGGCGGTCTTCTTTAATACTCCGGATTTCTTCATACCGAAGTACATTTCATTACCTTCACGAACACGTTCACCAACGCCGGTGAAGACTGAAATACCGTTATGACCTTGGGCAATGTTATGAATTAATTCTTCAATAATAGTGGTTTTACCAACACCGGCACCACCGAACAAGCCAACTTTACCACCACGAACGTATGGTTCTAATAAATCGATAACTTTAATACCAGTTTCTAGAACCTGTGCGGAAGTAGTTAACTTATCATATGCAGGTGCGTGTCGATGAATTGGCCAACGTTTTGCATTGGGACCAAACTTAGGTCCACCGTCAATGGGTTGACCTAAAACGTTAAAGACTCGACCTAAAGTATCGGTACCAACCGGAACGGAAATCGATGATTCAGTATCAATGACCTTCATACCACGACGTAAACCATTAGTTCCGTCCATGGCGATGCATCGAACTGATCCATTACCTAATTCCAGCATTACTTCAATAACTAAGTTATCCTGCCCTTTACGAACAATTTCTAGGGCATCGTTAATATCAGGTACTTTAGATTCAGGGAATTCAGCGTCGACAACTGGTCCAATGATTTGTGTAACTTTACCAGTGTTCATTGCGTCAATTCCTCCTAACTAGTGCTTTAAAGCTTCTTGACCACCAACGATTTCAGTTAATTCGGTAGTGATAGCAGCTTGACGAGCTCGGTTATATGCCAGTTGTAACTTAGAGACAAGATCATTGGCATTATCTGAAGCAGAGCGCATTGCGTTAGAACCTGAAGCATGTTCAGCAGTCTTACCATCTAGAATTGCACCAAAGATCAAACTTTCAACGTATTGCGGAATAACAACTTTCGCAATGGTTGATTCATCAGGTTCAATCTCATATTCAGGTGTAACTGCAGCAGACTTTGAAGTCTTCAAATTCTTACTCTTACCTTCAGCAAATGCCTTACTGTCCATTGGCAACATTTGTTCAGCTCGGAATTTAGACACCATTTGATTTACAAAATGATCATAGCATACGTAAAGCTTACTAAAGATGTGGTGTTTATACATGTTGTTAATGGTACTGATGATTCCTTTGATATTAGAATAAGTTGGAATATCAGCAACATCTAGATTTTCATAAGCAACGTTTACTCCACGCTTCTTATAAAAATCAGCACCGTTTCCACCAACGGCAAGAATCATATAATCCTTGCTGTTCGGGGTATGCTTTTGAATAAAAGCATTCGTCCCCCGAAGTACATTACTGTTATAACTACCAACCAATCCACGATTGGAAGTTATAACTAAGTAAGCAACTTTGCCAGTCGAATGGCTCGACTTAGAATCGCTTGAAGAACTGAGTTTGTCTAATAAATGGGACTGGGCTAAGTGAGAAACTACTGCTTTAACCTTGGATGCATAATCATTATACGGTTTGGTATGATGCTTGATCCGGTTCAACTTAGCAGTATCAACCATTTCCATAGCGGTCGTGATCTGTCGGGTTCGCTTAGTAGCCTTAATCCGTTCTTTAACATCTTTAGTTGATGCCATTATTGCTCACCCTCCTTCAAGCTAATTATTTTGAGCTTGTTTCTTCGACTTTGGATTAGTAGGCTTGAAAATCTTTTCGAAGTCTTTGATTGCGTTGTTTAACTGGGTTTCATCAGGTAATTCACCAGTCTTAGCAATATGATCCATCATGTCTTTATGATTACTATCAAAGTAGTCAAAGATCTTATCTTGGTATGGTAACATATCGCTGACTTTGTAATCATCTAAGTAACCATGGGTTAAGCAATACAGAATCAAGACTTGTTTTTCAACCGGTAACGGCTTATGAAGTGGTTGCTTCAATACTTCAACAGTTCGAGCACCACGAGCTAACTTAGCTTGAGTGGCAGCATCTAAATCAGAACCGAACTGTGCAAAGGCAGCTAATTCATGATAAGAAGCTAAGTCTAATCGTAAAGTACCGGCAACTTGCTTCATGGCTTTAATTTGGGCATTACCACCAACACGTGATACCGAAGCACCGGCATCAACGGCTGGACGAACACCTTCATAGAATGAATTAGAATCTAAGAAGATTTGTCCATCGGTAATGGAAATTACGTTAGTTGGAATGTATGCCGAAATATCTCCGGCCTGCGTTTCAACGATTGGTAAAGCGGTCATTGAACCGCCACCCAACTTGTCGTTAAGCTTAGCTGCTCGTTCTAACAAACGAGAATGGGTATAGAAAATATCACCAGGATAAGCTTCACGGCCAGGTGGACGACGAAGAATTAATGACAATTCACGGTAAGCATTAGCTTGCTTAGTCAAATCATCATAAATAATCAAAACATCTTTACCGTGGTTCATGAATTCTTCACCCATTGAAGCACCGGCATATGGAGCAATGTAAAGTAACGGGGCTGGTTCAGATGGACCGGCTGACATTACAATGGTGTAGTCCATAGCACCGAACTTTTCTAAGGTGTTAACACATGCACGAACGGTTGAATCCTTTTGACCAATGGCAACGTAAATACAAATTACGTTTTGGCCCTTTTGGTTCAAGATCGTATCTAGTGCAATTGACGTTTTACCAGTTTTACGGTCACCAATGATTAATTCACGTTGGCCACGGCCAATTGGAATTAATGAATCAATGGCTTTAATACCAGTTTGTAGTGGCTGATCAACGGGACCACGGGCCATAATACCCGGGGCCTTCTTTTCGATCGGTCGAGTCTTATCAGTATTAATCTTACCTTTACCGTCAATTGGCTGTCCTAACGAATTAACGACACGGCCAATTAAAGCTTTCCCAACGGGAACGCTCATGACTTTGCCAGTTCGTTTAACGGTGTAGCCTTCACGGATATGTGTAAAGTCACCTAGAACAACAATACCAACGTTATTGCTTTCTAAATTCAATACCATTCCATCAACACCGTTTTGGAACTTAACCAATTCACCGGCTACGGCGTTATCTAAGCCGTGGGCACGAGCAACACCATCACCAACGTAGGTGACGACACCCGTTTCTTCCACGGAGAGCTTATTTTTATAACCTGATAGTTGTTTCTTGATTAAACCACTAATCTCTTCAGGCTTCATGCTCATAAACGTTTTCACCTCTTAATAAATGCTGTTAATCAACTTAACAGAAGCTGACGAACTCGGCTAATCCGGGTCTTGACACTTCCGTCAATGATAACGTTAGATGACTTAATAACTACGCCACCAATAATTCCTTGATCAACTTTACAGTTAAAGATAACTTGATTAGCGCCGGTTCGTTCAGCAAAAGCTTTCTTTAAAGCTTCAATTTGCTGATCATCAACCTTAACGGCGGTGATTAATTCGGCATGAACAATCTTATGATCTTGGTCATATAGATGTTCAAACTGATCAATTAACGTAACCATATTACTCATACGGCCACATTCAAACACAACTTTAATCAAATTCTTAACGTATTTAATAGATACGTTGTTGACCAATGGTTCGACTAATTTTTCTTTGTCAGCTTCTGGGAAACTAACGCTATTCAACGCAGCCAATAATTGAGGTGTTGACTTGATAACATCTCTAACCTGAGTTAATTCCTTATAACCGGAATCTAATTCATGGTCGGATTTTAATAAATCAAAGAGCGCTTTCGAATAACGCTTAGCAAATGTAATTTTACTTAGCATTGCGTTTCCCCAACCCTTCGATGTAGGAATTAATTAAGGCCTTTTGATCTTCGGGCTTTAATTCTTTCTGAATAATCTTAGAAGCTATTTCAATAGATAAATCAGCCACATCATTTTTGGTACCGGCTAAAACATCTTGACGCTGCTGTTCAATACTCTTCTGAGCATTTTTCTTTAAAGTCTCAGCATCAGAATTAGCGTTACTGATAATCTGTTCACGCTGACGTTGGCCGTTACCTTTAGCATCGCTAATGATACCGGTAGCTTCATCATGAGACTTATCTAAAGCTTCCTGACGTTGTGCAGCTAACTGTTTAGCTTTTTTATTCGACTCTTCAGCAGAGTTGATGTTATTAGTGATGTGTTCACCACGTTGTTTTAATACCTTGTAAAGTGGTTTCCAAGCAACTAGCTTAATTAACCACATTAAAATCAGGAATAGAACAATGTAGTAGATCATATCACCTAGATACAAGCTACCACTTGCACCAACCGGCAAGCCAAATAACAAATGTGAAAGCATCTATTGACACCTCCTTTTTTAATGTCTTGTCGAAAGAAACGAATTACTTGTTCATTACAAGTAATGCAACAACGAATGCGATGATTGGCATAGCTTCAACTAAACCAACACCAATGAACATGTTGGTCTGTAACTTACCAGATAATTCTGGCTGACGAGCCATACCTTCTAACATCTTCGAGATGACTAAACCATCACCGACACCACCACCAATAGCGGCACCGGCCATGGCAATTCCAGCAGCAATTGCACCCATGATGTAAGTCCTCCTTATTAAAAATTCTGGGTTATTAATTATCTATTTCTTACGTTATCAGTTTAATCTGACAACTTCTGAGAAATATAGACAGATGACAAAATTACAAAGACGAATGCCTGAATGCTACCAATGAATACTGAGAACCCTTGCCAAATGATGCCTAACGGGGCACCGGCAATCAGAGTCCAGATCCCGTGTGAAAAGGCAAAATTACCAATCGTCTTAAGTAACAATTCACCGGCAAAGATATTACCGAACAGTCGTAAACCTAAGGTTAAGAAATTAGTAAATTCACCAAACACACTAAGTGGTAGCCAGACTTTAAATGGTTGGAAGTACGTATGACTAAAGTACTTCTTGAAACCAAACTTCATGATTCCAGCAAAGTGAGCCATCATTAACGTCATTAATGCTAGCGTCAATGTCACAATTGGATCAGCAGTTGGACTCTTAATGTAAGTTACACCGTTCGGTAATCTAACTTGCAAAAGCATCCCTAACTGATTGGCGAAAAAGATGAAGAAGAACAGAGTAAATGCATAAAGACTAAACTTAGGTGCATCATCTCCGTTCATAGTATCTTTAACCATTCCGTTGGTGAAGCCAGCCATCCATTCAATAATGTTCTGTTTTATTGAAGTCGGCTTAACTTTGAGGTTACGCGATAGAGCGAGAACGACAAAGAAAACAATTGCAGCCGCTAAAGTACCGGCTACTAGGTTACCAACGTTAAAGGTTAATCCAAAAACCTTAATGACAGAAATATGTTCTCCCAAAAAGGTTGAGTTTTCTCCTGCCAAAGATGTCACCTCTTTTCGTCTGGCCTGATTATTAATATACACCATATAATTAATGAATGTAATAATTTAAAGCTCAGGCAACGTTCCATAAAAACGCTACCATTACTGTTAATTCAGGCCAAAACCGAATTTAACAAAAAAGGCCGCCTATTACAGCAGTCTTCTATCTAAATTATTCAGTTTCATGGCGCAAACGGGACGGCTAATTACCTGGCTAATTTCGAAATCTAAACAATTTTCGCGATTTTGAATAAAAGCCATCATAATAGTCACCCCTTATCAGCTTTAATTGTATCACTACTCTAAAAATATGGAAATTACTTTTAAAGTTGACGATTATAACTTGTGATGAACCTTAACCATTCGCGGATGATCTGATAAATCGTTTTTAATTGTAACCAAGTCATCCGGACAAACTTGCTTAAAAAGTTGTTCAATTCGTTTTTTTTCACTAAAGCCAATCTCTAAATACAATGAGCCAGACGTCTTTAGATATTGACGAAAATCTTTAGCAATTCGTTGGTAGATTCCCATCCCGTGATGGTTCGCAAATAAAGCGACGTGCGGCTCGTTTCTAATCACGTCCGCTCCCATCTCAGGAAGCTCAGTTTTAGAAATATACGGCGGATTAGAAACGATCACATCAAACGCATGACGTGGAAGTCCCTGAAATAGATCACAGTGCTTAAAATTAATTTTAACGTCGTGCAACTTGGCATTCTTTTTGGCAACGTTCAAGGCCGCTTGTGATATATCAGTCGCCGTGACGTGCCATTTCGGTCGCTGTAACTTAAGGGCAACCGCAATGGCTCCGCTTCCTGTCCCGATATCCACAACGCTGATCGGTCGATCTTGATAATCATGCAAAATCCAATCAACTAGCCCTTCTGTTTCGGGTCGCGGGATTAGCACGTTGTGATTCACATAAAGATTATAGCCATAGAAAGAGGTGGTCCCAATAATATACTGTGGTGACTCGCCCTTTAGATAAGTTTTAACATCATCTTTATATTGATGAAAACGATTAGCCGGCATCTGAACCGAGTAATTCATTAGTAACTGAGTGTTATTCATATGAAAACGTCGTTGTATCAGGTATACGGCCACATAGGGATCTAAATTATGATGATGAATCGATGTTTTAGCTAGTTTAATCGCTTGAAAATACGTTGCCATTACTTAGTTAAGTTCTCTAATTTCTTGGCTTGATCAGACATGATTAAAGCATCAATGATGCCTTCAAGATCACCATTCATTACCTTATCTAACTTATTAATGGTTAAATTAATTCGGTGGTCAGTAACTCGGTTCTGCGGATAATTATAGGTTCTGATTCGTTCGGCACGAGCTCCTGAACCAACTGCCGATTTACGCTTTTCATCATATTTCTTGTTTTCTTTTTCTTTATAATAATGATAAACACGTGATTTTAGAACTTCCATCGCTTTAATTCGGTTCTGTTGCTGAGAACGCTGATCCTGGATTGAAACCACAATGTTAGCCGGTAAATAAGTCATTCGAACGGCAGACTGGGTCTTGTTGACATGCTGACCACCGGCACCAGAAGCACGGAATACATCGGTTCGAATGTCCTTTGGATTAATCTTAATCTTAAGGTTAGGTTCTTCAGGCATGACACCCACGGTTGCGGTTGAGGTTTGAATCCGGCCTGATGATTCGGTCTTTGGAATTCGCTGAACACGGTGGGCACCGTTTTCAAACTTTAATTTTGAATAAACGTTTTTACCCGTGATCATTAAAACGATTTCGTTAAAGCCACCAACTTCGTTTTCATGTTTATCGATGACCTGAACTTTCCAGCCCTGACTTTCGGCATAACGGGTGTACATGTTGAACAGATCCGCAGCAAACAAGCCACCTTCATCACCACCAGCAGCGGCATGAATTTCCATGATGATGTTCTTGTTATCGTTTGGATCCTTTGGAATCAACATTAACTTCAACTTATGAATTGATTTAGCTCGTTGACCAGACAATTTAGTAATTTCGTCTTTGGTCAGGGCTTTCATTTCATTACCCAAGTTTTCACCAAGCATTTCTTTATCGCCAGCAATGGCTTTAGTGAGCTTCTTATAATGCGCGAATTCAGTCACTAACCCTCGTAATTCACCATCTTCTTTAGATAATTTGGCGAATTTACGGGAATCTTTGATGATCTGAGGATCACTGATTAATTCATTTAATTCATCATATCGATCAACGGCAGCCTGTAACTGATTGATAATTGCACGAAATTCTTTCTTTTCTTCGTCCATTTTGAACGATTTCACTCCTTAATAAGTATCGGTATTATTTCAAAATTTAGTCATATTATACGTTAATATTCCATTAATAATTATAAGGGATTTCACTTATAATTGCGATCGTAGCTGTTTTATTCGCCCAAACAAAAACGGGTTATAAAAATTATAGCCCGATTACATCAATTTATTTAAACTATTTTTCACTAATAAACGTCTCAACAACGTGTTTACGATAAGCCAGGAACGGAATGTTCGGTCGCTTCGGGTGAACCCGATTCGATAAAAAGATAAAGGCTCGCTGACGATCAGGCTGAATTGCAATTCCGGTTCCGGTATAACCTGATTGATAGATGTAGAAATGCGGTTTATGACGAACTGCCCAGCCATATGATCGGCCTAAGGAACCATGATACGTATGGTCATGGAATAATTCATTTGTCATACGTGGCGTTAAAACAGCAGGATCCGTTTGTGGGTATAAAATAGCCTGGCAATACTTGATCAGATCACTTACGGTACTGAACAAGCCTGCCGAGCCACAATCTGGCCCTAAAATCTGAGCTTTAGGATCATCAGGAGTTCCCTTCAATAACTTGCCATGCATCACTTCAGTCGGTACACAGCGTTTTTTATCAACGGGATTAAAGCCGCTGCTAGTCATATCTAACGGCTTTAAGACCATCTGAGTAATCAACTGATGAATTGGTTTCCCTGTAATTCGCTTAGCAATTAAGCCCAGAAAAATGAAGTTGGTATCACTGTAAACCATTTTTCGATCAAAATTCTGATTAATGTGAAGACCTAACATGGCCTTTAACATTTTCTTGGGCGGTAACTGATTTCGATGCGGAATCCACCCAGCAATTCCAGAAGTATGAGTTAATAAGTGGCGAACGGTAACTTGTGGGTATTTCCATTCTGGCAAATATTTTGATATCGAATCATTAATTTTTAAAAGATGTTGCTGAACTAACTGTAGAATGACCGGGACCGTCCCGACGACTTTAGTCAACGATGCTAGATCATAGATTTGATTATCCAGTAATGGCTTTCGATACGGAACCCATTCCTGATCACCGATGATATTGGCCATTATCTGATGATGGTCAATAATTGCGTACGAAATGCCAGGGACAACACCCTTTTTAACCATTTGCTTCATGGCGTTAATCGTCTTCTGATATTCGATATATATCGCCACCTGATTCATCTAAAATATGTAATTCTTATAATAACGAGAACGTAATGTTAATTAAGTCCGGATCAGAAACAAAGATAAAGTTATTCGGACGACTGTACTGACAATCGACATCTTCATTCGAGAAGTGCTTAGCTAACTGACTCATTTCAGAAGCGCTAAACATCTTAATGTCAAAGTAATCCAAGCCTAACGTTTCTGTATTTCGCGGGTCTAAATTACTATCTTGCCGTAAAACGAATTGACGGTGATGATCATGGTTAGTCATCAATACCGCCTGCTTATTTTTGGTGTCAATCTGAGCGTCTAAGCCTAAGATGTCACGGTAAAAATGAAGTGATTTCTTCAAATTATTGACACGGATATCGATCCAGCCAAAACGGGTCGTCGTCGGTAATTTTTCACTCTTAGCTTTAAAGCCACCAAGATAATGATTAAGAGTTTCTGATTTAAATGATAAGTTTAACCAGTTAACTTTAGTTACGTCGGTGTCATGAAAATTGAATTTTTCGATATATAGAGCAACTTGATTGCCTTCAGGATCAACTAAATGGAACATATCAAAATATTCGTTACTCTGAACTCCGGAAACTTTAATTCCTAGATTATCAATATGCACTAAGCTCTTCTTAAAACTATCCTGATCAGGCAAAATTAAAGAGAACGACTTCATATTAGCAACATTTTTATCCTTAGAAGGAGTATCTAATTTATGTAAGCTAATAAAGATTTTTCGCTTCGATGGAATCCCCAGATAAGCCACCCTTTCGGTTCGCTTAATTAAGGACAGACCGATTACTTTAGTATAGAAATCGACCATTTGATTAAGATTACTAATCTTTAACGAAACGAATTCAACCTTCGATCTCGTTGGTAGTTGGTATCCCATTTAAATTTCCTCTCTCATATCATAAAAATAATCTACAGTATCATTATAATCAGTTATCTCATAAATAGGAAAACGGGGCTTAAATTTCAAATAATGTAAAAATAAAAGCGTCGCAAAAGCGACACTTTTATTTATGTTATTGGGTGAACTGGGCTCGAACCAGTACATCTAGGATCCAGGGTCCTATGCCTTACCAATTTGGCTATCACCCAATGATTAGTATTAATATGTTGTCCCTCGCGGACAACAATTATTATATTACACGGATTTCGATATTCTGTCAACTAAATTTTTAAATTTTATTGAAAAATTATAAATTGACATTTTTAGGGCCAACGAATAAAATGAAGAAATGAATCATAGCCCGCTGGTCAAAGTGGTTTAAGACGTCAGCTTCTCAGGCTGAAGCTTCGGGTTCGAGTCCCGAGCGGGTTATAACCAATTTTTTTAAAGGTACGTATTAATAAAATACGTATCTTTTTTGTTTAGCAGCTAAAGGCTTGGTAATTACATTTTCGCCAGGCTTTTAGTAATCGCTGCCGGGTAATCAAATGTAATCGACTATCCTGTGGAGTTACGTACATAAAGACCCGCCGATTAAAGCCACTGATAACGACGCTCATCGGTTGGCCATGATGACTGATTTTCATCACAACGGGCCGCTGGTGGCGAATTTGATTTCTAATTCGTCGTGATGATTTATGGGAAACGTTTTGAAAGCGACCCAGTCGACTAGCAATCATCATAAAAAGATCGTTCACGGACCGTGGCTTTTGCATTTGGTACTGTTCAATAATTGAATCAACTTTTAAATTAGGCCGAACATATGTACACAGCATAATCACACTAGCTAATTCTGAATTAACTTTAGAAGTCGTAATTACTTTTGGTAATTGTAATCGGCAGTAATTTTTACGAAAGTGTTTAGCCGGTATCCATCCGTTTATCGCATTCATGTTAAAGTGGTACCAAAAATGTTTTTTAAAGAAAGCAATCTGATCAATTTTAAATTCATATTGCTTCTGGGCGCTAGAAAGTCGATGCCATCGATTAATTTTATTTCCTAAATTAATTAAATACCAACTGAATAGCGATGGCCGCTTTAATTTAGCATAAAAATATCTTGTTCGTTCACTTGCAAGCGTTCTTGATCTCAACCAATGTTCACTCCTTTAAAAGGACGAGGCACTTTATCGATAATATCATAACATCAAATGATTAGTCATAACGAAAAATCAACAAATTATTAATGGGGTATCACTAGTGAACGTTTAACTTGCCTTAACTTTTAAGGTAAAATAAGAAACATCGATTACCATAAATTATTTTAATTAAATAAAGGTCAGTATGACCTGATTCTTTGAAGTCAATTTAGCAATTCAAATTAAAGATAGTCTCATTTGGAGGATTTATTATGAAAGCTAGATTTGAACATGCAACCCTAGCGGGAATGATCATCACGCTTGGGATTGTATATGGTGATATTGGTACCTCCCCACTATATGTTATGAATTCCATTATTGGTAACCAGGGAAGTATTAATCTAACTTCGCCTAACTTTGTTATCGGTAGTATTTCATTAGTCTTCTGGACGTTAATGATCATTACCACCATTAAATATGTCTGTATAACGATGCAGGCTGATAACAATAAAGAAGGTGGCATTTTCGCCCTCTATGCCTTAGTCAAAAAGAACGCTAAGTGGCTAGTTTGGCCCGCATTGATCGGTGGTGCCGCATTACTAGCCGATGGTACGTTAACCCCAGCTGTTACCGTTACTTCAGCCGTTGAAGGTTTAAAAGGTCAGCATCTACTGGGCATCACCTTCAGTAACTCGCAATGGCACGTTCTAATCATCACGACGTGTATCCTACTGGTTCTATTTATGATCCAGCGATTCGGAACCGGTGTGATTGGTAAATCATTTGGGCCCGTTATGTTAGTCTGGTTTATTTTCTTAGCTGCAATGGGAATTTTAAATCTAACTAAGTATCCAGCCATCATGAAGGCCTTTTCACCAATTTATGCATTCCGGGTTCTGTTCAGTCCCGAAAATAAAGCCGGAATTTTTATTTTAGGTAGTATTTTCCTGGCCACCACTGGTGCCGAAGCCTTGTATTCTGATATGGGACACGTTGGTAAAAAGAACATTTATATGACGTGGCCATTTGTCTACGCCGCTTTAACGTTAAATTATCTGGGTCAAGGTGCCTGGGTAATCACTCATGAAGGTGATGCTGCTTATCGTGGCGTTCGTGATATCAACCCGTTCTATGAAATGTTACCTGGAATGGCACGTCCGTTTGCAATTATCATCGCAACGTTAGCCGCCATCATTGCATCACAAGCTTTGATCACTGGTTCATACACGTTAGTTGATGAAGCCATCGGTCTTAAATTCTTACCACGAATCATCGTTAAACATCCGAGTAACATTCGTCGTCAAATTTATATTTCGGCTGTTAACTGGATTCTATGTATCGTCACCCTATTCGTTGTTTGGTTCTTCCGTAGTTCCCAGCACATGGAAGCCGCTTATGGTTTAGCCATCACGATTACGATGTTAATGACGACTATCTTACTATTTGAATTCCTGTCAGGTAAGATGAAGCGCTTCTTTGCGTTTTGCATCGCCTGTTTCTTTGGTATTATCGAAGCCGTATTCTTAATGGCCAGTTTAGTCAAATTTGTTCATGGTGGTTACATCACGTTTATCATCATGATGTTAATCCTGTACGTCATGATCATATGGTACTTTGGTAATAAACGCCGTGACCATTACGAAAACGAAAGTGAATACGTATCATTACTTGATTACCGAAACCAGTTACAGGCCTTAAGTAAAGATAAGAGTATTCCGCTTTATACATCTAACTTAGTTTACATGACCAACATTAAAGATCATTATCAGATCAAACGAAGCACGATGTATTCAATTCTAGATAAGGAACCAAAGCGAGCTAAGGTTTACTGGTTCGTTACCGTTAACGAAACCAACGTTCCTTACGAAAGTAATTACACGGCTGACCTATTAAACACTAAGAACATCGTTGATGTTCAACTATACTTAGGGTTCAGAAAGTCACAAAGCATCAGCGTTTACTTACACCAGATCGTTCATCATTTGATCGAACAAGGTGTCTTGGATAAACAAGTCCAAAAGTACTCGACGATTAAAGGTCGTAAAGTCGGTGACTTTAAGTTCGTCATCATTAACGAACGTCCATCTGACCTAGCTATTAATACCCAAGTCAGTGAACTTGATAAGCAATTGATCAGTGGTCGTATCTTCTTGCAAAACATCACCGCATCGCCAATCTCATGGTATGGACTTCAATTTAGTAACGTTGTTGAAGAATCATCACCGTTGTTCATTACGATGCAGCATGATCAGTACTTAGTTCAGCGAAAGATTTATCACTCAATCCACACTAAGCAAGTTAGTAATATTAACAATGCTGAAGCTCAAGCTCAGCATAAGAAAAAATTATCACCGGATAACCACCATCAAAAGCGTTTATCCAGTCATAAATTCTTTGGTAGCGTGCACGGCAAACGATATTAAGTCTGAATATTAAACTAATCACAAAAGCCTTGATCTTAATTAAAAGATCAAGGTTTTTCTTTATTTAAATTCGAATTAGGCTAGTTTCTTCATTATCACGGGCGCTAAAATCGTGGTAATAATAATGGCACTGATGATCGTTGAGTATAAATCAGTACTTAACAAGTTATGGACGTACCCTAATTGGGCAATTATTAATGCCACTTCTCCACGTGAGATCATGCCTGAACCAATTATCGTGGCACTTTGGAATGAATACCTACAGCTTAAAGCACCAGTCCCAGCACCCAAGAATTTGGTTAATATTGCGGTAATTACCAAGATGATCAATAATCCCCAGTCATTTACGATCCCGATAATCGACATTTCTAGACCGATACTGATAAAGAAAACCGGGATAAACAACAAGTGCCCAAACGGCAAAATCTGCGACTGAACCGCTTGTTTCCAACAAGTGGAACTGATGGCCAGCCCCGCAAAAAATGCACCGGTGATTGAACTTAACCCGGTTACTTCTGCTAAGCAAGACAAACCAAAGCAAAAGATTAAACTTATTAATGCTTTACTCCGGTTAGCAAATTTAAATGGCTGCACCCAATTAATTACTTTCGGAACCGCCCACTTTATTAATAGCCAAATCAAAATAAAATAAGCAATTTGCGCCACCATCGCAACTACTAGACCAAACGACTGAATCTTTGAACCCGTAACGTTTTGGTGAGTCAACGTGCTAACAATCCCAAGCAACACGACCGAGGTAATATCATCGGCTACGGCGGCACCAAGGATGGTAATCCCCTCTTTGGTCTTTAGCCGGTGCATCTCAACTAAAACTTCGACGGAGATTGATACCGACGTAGCAGAAAAAGTTACTCCTAAAAATAACGCTTTAGAAATCGATAACCCCGCTAAATAGCCAATAATTGGAAATGCAATCATTGGAAACATGGCACCAACACTCGCCACAACGATACTGGGCTTAAAATATCGTTCTAAGAGCTTTAAATCACTTTCCAGACCAGCAATAAACATCAGGCAGATAACGCCTAAGTTAGCGAATTCACTGATAATCCCGTTATATTGGACCCAATTTAAGATTGCTGGACCTAATAAAACTCCAGCAATCAATTCACCAACGACGGTTGGCAATCCTAGCCGTAGACTTAATTGACGCATTACGATTGCAAAAGTCAAAATTAAGCATATAACTAATAACATTTTCATGGTTTAACCTCGCTTTACTTAATCATTACTTTTATTTTCGACCAGGTCCAACTCGATCACTGTGGGTCTGATTATTAGGAACCTTTAAGATCTTTGACGGATGACTAACACTTGTCGGGTTATTCAGGAAATAGCTAAAGCTATATCCAGAAAGGTTTACGAAACAAAAGACAAGAATCAAAATCATGAGAAATACAGCTAAAAGTTTATTAGATAACGACATCTTTTCACTGATAACTGATCCATAAAATAATTTTCGAACTTTAGCTCGAACTCGATGTTCTTTTGGATGTTCCTTCTGGGTCTGTCTAGCAATTTTCCGTTGATAAGCATGGATATCAAAATTTTCACGAATTTTACGCTTATCATGCTGGAACTTCTTTTTATTCGGTCTTGAAAGCGACTTAAACCAGTTAGTAAAATGCTGATATTCATCGGTTACCTGTTTAGTGGGTCCAATATCACGTAAGACACCGTAATTAATCCATGCGACTTTATCACATAATAGACGAATCTGATGTAGGTTATGACTAACGAAGATGATCGTCTTATTTTCGGTCTTGAACTTCTGAATGTAATCCAAACATTTTTGATAGAACGTATCATCACCAACGGATAATGCTTCATCAATAATCAAAATATCTGGGTTAACATGAACCGCAATTGAGAAACCTAATCGTGAACGCATCCCGGTTGAATAACTCTTAACTGGCTGGTCAACGAAATCACCAATATCGGCAAAGTTTACGATGTCGTCCATCATGTCATCAATCTGCTTATTGGTTAAGCCTTGCATCAAGGATTTTAACCGAATATTTTCACGACCGGTCAAATTCTTTTTTAAACCAGCACCAATCGCAACGATCGATGTATCACCACGAACGTCAACGTAACCGGTCGTCTGGGGAATGATCCCTGAAATAATGCTTGAAATGGTGGATTTTCCAGAACCATTAACACCAATAATGCCTAACGTTTCACCAGACTTAACTTCAAATGAAACTCCCATTAGCGCCCAGAATTTTGGAACGTTCTCAGATAACGCAAAAAAGGATTTCAGTTTATCAGATTGGGTCTTAAAGAGATCGTACTCTTTGGTGACGTCTTGGACTTTAATTTTATAATTAGCCATTCGATTACTTCCTAATTCGATAAATCAAGATATTACTTACCTATTATATCAAATCCGATTTTGACGTTAAAGATCACTGAAACGCCGCCAGATTAGTCCAATAAGTATGGTGCTGATTATTAATTCGGTACCAGAAACTGTCATTGTTGCGGGTATTAATTGCTAACCGGTCAACGTTGACTTGATTATTCTGCGGTTTAACTCGTGACCATGAATAATAACGATCATGATAATCCGCATCAGCAGCATGATTAGACAACTTGGCTTGAGTATAATTTGGATTTAATTCCTTAGTTTCATGATAATTTAGATACTGAGTACCATGTTCCGGATTACCAGCAAGCCATACCGGTCGGCCAGTATCGTTTTTAATGTGATACCACACGTGTCCCGTATAATTATTTGGCACGATGGCGAACAAATTAGAACTATATACCGGCTTACTAAAACGACTTGGAATCCGTTTGATCATGTTACTAGTCCCGAGAATTGCATTATAAGCTCGGTGTAAATCCATTTCATGAGCCGCAATCTGATACGGGTGATGATAATAGATCGGCTTTACAAATGACAGAGCATCGGCACGAACCCAATACATATCCTTTCGGGAACGACTGAATCGAATTCGGTAATAATGATGACCATTCTTAACGCCCATCATATCTGTATAAACAGGTCGATTAGCACTGGCACTTAAACGTTCCCAGTTATCTAGATCCATACGATTTAAATGATCATAAATCGAGTATTCTCGATAATTCTTGCTAAGTGTTACCTGATCATTCCGGTATAACCGAGCATATTTAACTAACTGAGAATGGGAACTGGCAATCTTTTGCTTATTTTCAGCAACTTTTTTAACGTTGTTAGAATGACGTCGTAACCCATTAACATATTGGGAATATTGCTTCTTAAAATGCTTTATTTTGTTAAAATACGCAGTGACCTTTTTCTTTAGCTTTACGATATGAAGCCGTTTCCAAGTGTTATCCAACAAGGTATTTAAATTATACTGCTGGATTAAACTTACCAAATCCGTAGCATAATTGGGATCAGTCGCATATCTGCTACCCAAGGCATTAGCCGCACTTATACTATCATTAGCGTTTTCGCGCCAGGCACCGCTATAAATTGTCGGATCTCCATAAACTCCGTTTCGGATTAATTGCGCATTATCTTCAAGCGACGCTTCTGGATTCGGATACTTTCTAAAATCACTGTCAATATAATACGGCTGACCCTGCTGGTTATATTCTAATGTTGGCATCGTTACGTATTGACCGTTATACGAACCTTTAACACCAAAATAATTATTAGCTTCCTGGGATAAAGCACTTTGACCAAAGCCACTTTCCAATGCTGCCTGAGCCATCATAACCGATGGGTATAAGTTATACTTATGGGCAACGTTAACTACATCTGGCGAAAGTTGGTTAATAAAATCTTGCTGAACACTGGCCCGAGCGGTACTTCCAAAGCACCAGCTACCGACCATCAGAAAAGTCATTAATACACAAAAGATCCACAGTTTAATATCCTTTTTCATACCTAAAACTAATCCTTCTCATTTTAAATCGTGACTTAAATTAAATGGAAAATGGATTGTCCCCGACAACTCAATCTATTAACAAGCTTAATATGGAATCCGGTTCTTAACGCCCCGTCGATCAGCGTTTAAATCATTTTGCTGATTTTTGTATTTTTTCCAAGTCGCGTTACGACGTTTCATCATTGAACGAAAATTACGGTTATTACGTTTAGTAAATTTCATATAAATACACCTTTCCGTATAATATAAAATTAAAATCATAAAATATGATAGCAAAAATGACCTAAAATTATTTAGGCCATTTCTAGACTTCTATCTTAATTATTCAACAGTTACACTCTTAGCTAAATTACGTGGTTGATCAACGTTCAAGCCCTTATTTAAGCTAGTGTAATATGCTAATAACTGAGCTGGAATGACGCTTAATAATGGTGTTAGCATCTCATCAACGTCTGGCAAGATAAATGAATCACCAGGCTTAGCTAGTGCTCGACGAACAATTGTAAACGTCTTAGCACCACGTGAAGCAGTTTCTTCTAAATTACTTCGACTTAAAGCAGCGGTCTTCTTCTGGGTAATAATGCCAACGACCGGTGTGTTCTTCTGAATTAAAGCAATTGGCCCATGCTTTAATTCACCGGAAGCAAAGCCTTCAGCCTGAATGTATGAAATTTCCTTTAACTTCAAGGCCGCTTCTAATGCAACGTAGAAGTCAGTTCCACGACCAAGGTAAAAGGCGTTATATGATTTAACAAAGTATTTCTTTGCCATCTGGTTAATCTTAGCGTGCTGATCAATAACGGATTGCATCCCAGTAGCTACCAAACTTAACTGGTGACGAAGATTAAAGTCAACGGCGATCTGACGGCCTTTGACTTCACCTAAAGCCTTAGCTAGAACGGCTTCAACCGCAATCTGGGATGTATAAGCCTTAGTAGAAGCAACTGATACTTCTGGGCCAGCGTGTAATAGTAAGGTGTAGTCGGCTTCACGAGATAACGTTGAATGATCAACGTTAGTGATCGTCAAACTTGGGTAATGCATCTTATTGACATTGGTCAAAACAACTCGACTATCAGCAGTTTCACCACTTTGGGTTAGGAAAATAAAGAATGGGTGCTTAGATAAAATCGGGTCGGCATAAGCGAATTCGGATGAAACATGAACTTCAGTTGGAATATGAACCAGCTTTTCAAAGAGGTTCTTACCAACTAAACCAGCATGGTAACTAGTTCCGGCACCAATGATGTATAACCGGTCAGCTTGGTTCATCTTATCAAGAAGCTTATGATCGATCTTTGGTTTACCCTTGGCATCCAAATATAATGTGGTTAACTTTCGCATAATGTTAGGCTGTTCATTAACTTCTTTAAGCATGTAATATGGGTAAGGACCCTTGCCAGTATCCTTATCATCCATGTTGATATGGAATGGCTTACGGTGAACCGGGTTACCGTTTTTATCCTGAATATGGATCGAATGCGGCTTAACAACGACCATTTCACCATCATGTAATTCCAAGAAGTTATGGGTAACGTTAAGCATTGCTAATGAATCGGAACAAACGACGTTACAATCTTTACCAACACCGATCAATAGCGGGTTCTTGTTTTTAGCTAGATATAACGTATCTGGTTCTTCGCGGTCCATTAATAGGAAAGCATAACCAGATCCCTGACCAACTAAACCTAAGGTCTTTAAAAAGGCCTGTTTAGTCGTCATGCCGTCTTTGACGACAAAATGATCAACTAACTGAACAACCACTTCGGTATCGGTCTGACTAGTGAATTTAACGCCCTTTAAGTACTTAGCTCGTAATTCCTTATAGTTTTCAATTACACCATTATGAACTAAATAAAATCGGTCATCCTGGGAAAACTGCGGATGAGCATTAGCACGGTTTACGACACCGTTAGTAGCCCATCGAGTATGACCGATTCCGGCAGTGCCTTTAATTTCAGGCGTTAAAGCTTTCTTTAAATTATCGATCGTTCCGGTTCGTTTTACTAAATGATCGGGACCTTTATCGCTGGTAACGTAAATACCAGCTGAATCATAGCCTCGATATTCTAATTTTTGTAAGCCGTGAACTAAAATGTTAACAGCGTTTTTGTTACCTGTTACACCAACAATGCCACACATTTATAAACACCTTCACATTGCGAATTATTATGATTTCAATTTTATTTTGATTTTAATTTAGGTTAAATATCTAAACTTTCACAAAGTTTACCGTACATTTACACGATAAGAATGTCAATTATTATTCTTATCAACTGTCAATTTTACACTTGTGGTAGATGGCGTCAGAATGACGTTGACTAAGCGGCCGTGTTTATCAAGTGCTTCTAAAGCGGCTTTCGAGTGAACAGTATGATTAACGGTTTTATCAAGCGTTACTAAAGCAACAACTTTATGAATTCGTTTGATTGAACTTGCTGCACCAGAAACCTTAACGGATTTAATGTCAGCAACGGGTTTAGTAACGTGATACCCATTAGCAATCGTTGACCGACTGTATTTAACGTGGACTGGAAAGTTCTCCGTTTTACGCGGTTCAACATGCACTTTAATTATAGACGGTGATAAGTGATAACGGAGCTCGGAGTTCAGGCCACTAACCATCGGGTGAATTCGATGCTCCCCGGCACCAAGTCCGTTAAGATTGGCGTAAACTTTAAAACTCTGGGTATTCATCACCGTAGTTACAAGCGCTGACGGGCCACTCAGATAAACTTTGACCTTTTCAGGATAACCGGTCACAAAATACTTATTACTATTAACATTTAATTGTAATGGGATTGAGACCTGAGCTTTCTTGGTCAAGCTCAGCTGCTGAGTTACGTGGGAACTGGTTTGGTTATTTTGATTATTAGACGGGATTAACCGGGACTGGTTAACGTATACGAACAGCAGAATAGCTAGAACCAGGGATAATAAGCGATAGAACCATTTACTCTTCAAGAATTTATTCATGATGAGGCTCCTTCCCTAATTTACGCTTGAGAAAGTCCCAGCTCTTCGTAATTACGTTTCGTGAATCATAACCAGGCTTTAAAAGCTGTTCCTTCAAGAACTTTAAATAATCCTTTCGGGTCAACCCGTGTAATAACTCACCATCTTTAGTGATTGAAACCTGGCCCGTTTCTTCAGAAACGACGATCGTTAGTGCATCGGTCACTTCAGAAATTCCAACGGCGGCACGGTGACGCGTTCCTAACTCTTTTGGAATTAGATCACTCTGCGAAAGTGGTAAATAGGCAGCAGCGACCGCAATCCGATGGTTCTTAATGATCACAGCACCATCATGCAACGGTGTATTTGGGATAAAAATGTTAATTAATAACGCCCCTGTAATGTGGGCATTTAATTTAATACCAGTTTCGATATAATCTTCTAATCCGGTGTCCATTTGAATCGTAATCAAGGCACCAATTCGACGCCGTGACATGTACTGGATCGCCGTATCCAGAGCCTTGATCATATGACGAGTCTTCATGTTTTCACTCTGGTTATGACTTAGATTGGAACCACGACCCAAGTGCTCAAGCCCACGTCTGATTTCAGGCTGAAAGATAATAATAATGGCAATGACACCCCAGTTAATGATCTGATCCATTAACCATGATACGGTACTAAGACCAGCGTAAACACTGACGATCTTAATAACGGCAATGATTATAATGCCACGAAATAATTGAACGGCTTTCGTACCTTTGAGTAAGATGATTACTTCATAAATCAGGAACCAAATTACTAAAATATCTAATAAACTGCTCAAATGACCGAATAAAAATAAGTGAGCAAAACTTCCCATTCGTAACCACTTCCCAATATAACCTTATTATATCATGCTATATATGGTGGATTTTATTAAATTATTCCCATATAATTACTTTATGTACCGCTGTTAGCTAATGAAGGTGAAATTGTGTTTAAATCTAAGATTAATCAAATTCGAACGTTTTTTATTATTTGGATGATCTTAATCGGGGTCTTTGAAGTTAATACACCGGTGCATTTTTTGGTTCTTAACACCTTCTTAGCGTACATCCCGATCGAATTGAGCTTTCTTTTAATTAATCCAAACGTGAAAAAGCATAATTTACTATTTTGGCCAATTTGGGTAATCTGGTTATTATTTTACCCAAACACGCCCTACATCTTAACGGATCTTTTTCATCTAGCACAATTGCAGCCCTACAACGCCGAAGGCTTAATTAAGCTTTCCACTCCCATGTGGATCAGTTACACATTCCTGTTCGTCAGTGCCGTTGGCTTTGCGTTAATTGGCTTTGACGGCTTGATTAAAATCTCCAGGATCATAGCCAATAAAATTAAAACTAACCCATCGTTAGGGTTGACAATTTCGATCATCACCATTTTGACGTTCCTATCGTCTGTTGGTGTTTTCATCGGTCGTTTCTTAAGAATCCATACAATCTACTTATTCATCAGTCCACGACTATTCATTACACCATTAATTAAAATGTGGCAGCCGCGAATGATGGCTTTCGTATTATTGTTCACGTTCATCCAGTTATTTATTTACTGGATCATCAGTTTAATCGTTAGTGATTACCATAAAAATTAAAAATTTAATTAAAATCTAAAAAGGGATTACTTATAAATATAAGTAATCCCTTTAATTTAGCTATTTTTAAACTATTTGATAATTCTAACTTCAGTATGTAGATGAACGCCACTGTTCTTGTAGACCTGTTGCTGAACATGATGAATAACGTTTAAATAATCAGTTGCGGTAGCGTGATCAACGTTAACGATAAAACCAGCGTGAATTCGTGATACCTGGGCACCACCAGACTGGTAACCCTGCAATTTAGCATCATGAATCAATTGCCCCGCATAATGACCTTTCGGCCGTTTAAACACACTCCCGCATGATGGCCAGTTCAACGGCTGCTTAGAAGCTCGCTGAGCATTGAAGTTATCCATCAGTGACTGAATATGAGTCTGATTACCAGACTTTAATTTAAATTTAGCACTTAAGACAATGTCGTGCGTTTCCTGGATTACACTGTGACGATAACTAAACTTTAACTGCTGATTAGTCAGCGTCTTAATTTGACCGTCCTTAGTTAAAATTTGAGCGGACTCAACAGCTTGACTAGTACTGCCACCGTAAGCTCCGGCGTTCATAAAAACGGCACCACCAACGCTACCAGGAATTCCGGCAGCAAATTCTAATCCGGATAACGAATGCTGACAAGCCAATACCGATACATCAATGATTGGAACTCCAGCTCCGGCAATGATTTCATTCCCTGACAAATGATATTGATTCATATGGGTTAAAATCATTACTAAGCCCTTAATTCCATCATCACTGATGATTAAATTACTGGCGTTGCCTAACGTCGTGATCGGTAAATGATGCTGATTAGCGTAACTTACCAACTGTTTAACGTCATCAACCGTCTTTGGAAAGGCTAGATTTTCAGCATGGCCACCGGTCTTGGTAAATGTATACTTTGAAAGTGGCTCATTTTGTAAGATTTCGATATTATCTATGCTTATGCTACGATTACTCATGATTAATCATCTCTCGTAAAATGTATAACATTATTAATTTTAACACGGAACCAAAATAAATAAGGAAGATAGAAATGAACTTCACCGCGATCGATTTTGAAACGGCCAATCGACAACGAGCAAGTGCCTGTTCACTAGCTTTAACGATCGTTAAAAATGATCAGGTCGTTGACGAAATTTACTCATTAATTAATCCAGAAATTAATTTTAACTGGCAGAACACCAAGGTAAACGGTATTCATTCCAAAGATGTGATCGGTGCACCAACGTTTCCGGAATTATGGAAAGTCATCAAGCCGTTCTTTAACAATAACCAACTAGTCGTTGCGCATAATGCTAATTTTGATAATGCGGTTCTGTGTGACAGCATTGATCGTTACGGCCTGCAACAACCCAGGTATTTAACTTTAGATACTTTAAAATCAACCCGAAAACTATACCCGGGATTTTTAGATTATAAGTTAAATACCGTCTGTGGCCAGTTAAACATCCCGTTAAAAGATCATCATAACGCCCTATGCGACAGTACCGCTTGTGCCCAGATTCTAATTCATGAGCATCAGCAATTTGGCGATACGCTAATTAGACCGTTCATCAACGTCATCAATTAACGTAAATTAAAAGTGATTAAGAATTCATTTCTTAATCACTTTTTTATTAATCTTCATTTCCTGAGCCATAATCGAATGACCCTTTAACCAAATCGTTTTAACGAAGTGAAAGCCGCACTTCTTGTACACGTGAACGGCAGCTTGATTTTGATTCTCAACGGTCAAAAATAACGTCGATAAATCACTGTAAGTTTGGAACCAACGGATTGCTTCCTGAACTAAACGGGTCCCTAAGCCCAAATTCCAGTATTTCTTTTCAACCGCAACGCCTAATTCACCAATCCCAGATTTTACCTGTTGAACGGTAACTAGACCAACAGCTTGATGCGACGCTTTTATGATAATAATGACGTTACCCAACGTATGATTGATTAACTCGATCTGTCTTTGTTCCTGAGCAACGGAAATCTTTGACCAACTCGGGTCGATCGTCACCGTTTTAGTTTCTTGGGACAACTGTTTAGTTAATTTTAAAAGCGTTGCAGCATCACTCGGATCAGCCGTTTTAATTATAAAAGCCGTTGACATCATTACTTCAAAGCTTTCTTAATAACATTCTCAAAGTGTTTGCCATGTGGTTCAAAATAAAGCGTTCGGTAATTATCGCCCTTGGAATCATCACGACGAAAAACGATTCGTAAATTGTGAGGTGGTAATTCATCAGCAATGTATTTTGACCACTCAACGACGTTAATACCGTCACCATTAAAGTATTCTTCTAGGCCCATGTCTTCACCGCTACCGTCATCTAAACGGTAAGCGTCCATGTGATATAACGGGACTCGGCCTTCTTTATACTCTCTAATGATGACGTAGGTTGGGCTTAAGATCGGTCGTTTAATACCTAAGCCTTTCGCAAGACCTTTGGTAAACGTCGTCTTACCAGCACCTAAATCACCGTCTAATAGTAAAACATCCGGTGGATTAAGGTATGGTGCAATTTTTTTACCGATCATTTCAGTTTGTTTAGCGTTTTTTGATTCTAATTTAAGCACGTTAATCACCACGATTTATTTGATTGACTGAAGAGCATTAATGATCGCAATTCGATAGATATCACTAGCACTGCAGCCACGAGAAAGGTCTGATACAGGATACTTAAGGCCCTGTAAAATCGGCCCTAAAGCTTCATAACCGCCCAAGCGCTGAACTAATTTGTAACCGATGTTGCCTGACTGTAATTCAGGAAAAATCAGGACGTTAGCGTGTCCAGCCACTTTAGATCCAGGGGCCTTTAATTCAGCGACTTCGGGTACCAATGCAGCATCTAACTGTAATTCACCGTCAATCGCTAACTTAGGATCTTTCTGACGAGCTAACTGAGTTGCTTGCTGAACGCTAGTAACCATCGGTCCTTTAGCAGAACCCTTAGTTGAAAAGCTAAGCATGGCAACCTTTGGATCGATCCCAAATAATTTAGCGGTCTTGGCACTTTCGACCGCAACCTCACTCATGGCGTCGGCATCTAACGTTAAATTAATGGCACAGTCAGCAAAGACATAACGATGATCACCCTTAACCATGAGAAATGCACCACTAACTCGCTTAACACCAGGCTTGGTCTTGATGATCTGTAAAGCTGGGCGAACGGTATCAGCAGTTGGGTGAATGGCTCCGGATACCATCCCGTCAACTAGACGCATGTAAACTAGCATGGTGCCGAAATAGTTCGGATCCTGCAGCCATTGTTTAGCCTGTTCACGAGTGGTCTTGCCGTGACGACGGGCAACTAATGCATTAAGCATCTTGTCATAATCAGCTTTTGGATATTTCTTAATATCAATAATTTTAACGTGATTTAAGTTTAAGCCATTTTGATTAGCGAGATCTTTAATCTTATCAGCTGATCCCAATAAAACGGGTTCAACAACTTGATCGTTAGCTAATTTAGCGGCAGCTTCTAAGACTCGGAAGTCGCCACCTTCTGGGAAAACAATCTTCTGATGATGACCTTTTACTTCTGTTTTTAACTGGTCTAAAAGATTCAATGTTATGCCTCCAGATCTTTCTTTGCTTGAGCCACGGTTACGTGTTCTGGTAATTGCCAATCAATCGGCTTTTCACCCAATGCTTTTAAAGCTTCGTTCGTCTTAGAAAACGGACGGGAGCCAAAGAAGCCACGGTTAGCGGATAACGGACTTGGGTGTGCAGACTGCAGAACCACGTTCTTTGAAGTATCGATTAATTTGATCTTATTTCTGGCCGCACGGCCCCATAAGATAAAGACAACGGGCTTTTTACGTTCTGATAATTTCTGAATCGCGGCATCGGTCAAACGTTCCCAGCCTTTGCCTTTATGAGAAAAGGCTTGACCGTTGCGAACCGTCAAAACCGAATTCAAAAGCAGAACGCCTTCTTTAGCCCACTTAATCAAGCAGCCATGATGAACCGGTTTAATACCTAAATCATTATACAATTCTTTATAAATGTTCTGTAAGGACGGCGGAATCTTAACATCCGGCATTACAGAAAAACTCAACCCTTGAGCCTGATGTGGTTCATGGTAAGGATCCTGGCCTAAAATAACGACCTTGACTTTGTTAAATGGCGTTAATTTAAAGGCTTCAAAGATATTATCCATTGATGGATGAATGTAATGATTATTGTATTCATGAACTAAAAAGACACGTAAACGCTGGTAGTACTCTTTTTCAAATTCTGGCTTTAGAACGTCCCACCAGTCATTATCGATAAAACGACGCATATTCACACCTCTTAGATAATCATATCATACATTACTAAATTAACGACCATAATAAAAAAGTCCCTCTTAAAGGGACCGTTGATTTAAAATTTAATAATGTTTCATATATCTAGCAACTTCACGTTTTTCAGCCCGCTTCTTAATGGCGGCTCGTTTATCATACTCATGCTTACCTTTTGCCACACCAATTAAGACTTTAGCAAAACCGTGCTTAATGTAGATCTTTAAGGGAACTAACGTAATCCCCTTTTTCTGCACAGCATCCGCCATTCGGTGAATTTCACGTTTATGAAGCAGAAGTTTACGGTCTCGCCGAGGATTAACGTTATAAATATTACCTTCGGCATAGGGACTGATGTGAACATTTTCTAAGTAAGCCTGGCCATTACGAATTCGGGCAAACCCATCTTTTAAGTTAACCCGATGAGCTCGAATTGATTTAATTTCGGTTCCCTTTAAAACCATCCCGGCTTCATAGGTCTGTAAAATCGAATAATCATGACGAGCCTTACGATTTTGGGCCATTAAATTCTGATTTTTAGAATGACGTTTAGCCAAGGTAGTTCACCTCTAGTCAATCAATGATTGGATTTTGAAACGTTTTTAATCTTGTAGGATTTCCAAGAGTTACCTTGATGGCCATGGTTATTGCCATGACTACGGTGATCATTGTTACCGTGGCCATTGTGACGATGGCCAAAGAACTTATGACCATAAGTGTGGCCATGACCATGATGAAATCCATGTGATCTATGATCATTATTAGCATGATTATCATTGTGAGAACCAAAATGATTATGACCGTGGAAATGTCCATGGTGGAAGCCATGCGACTTGTGATCATCATTGTTATTGTCATGGTTATGAGAGCCAAAGTGACCGTAACCATGACCATGGAAGTGGTTATTGAAATGACGGTGGCCATGACTATGTCTTGGTGGCAAGATATTCGTCTTCGGTGCATCTTCAGGGTCGACAACGGTGAAGTCAATCTGACTCTGATCAACATCGACATGAATAACTTTAACCTTGACTGTTTGACCGATTCGATAAGTTCGACGAGTATGAACACCAACTAAGGCCATGTACTTATCGACGTACTTGTAGAAGTCATCGTTCATTCGACTAATGTGAACCAAGCCTTCAATGGTGTTTGGTAACTGAATGAACATCCCAAACTTCATAACTGAACTAACGGTGGCGTTAAAGACTTCACCGATGTGATCAGCCATGTATTCAGCTTCCTTCATGGAATCAGTATCACGTTCAGTTTGAACTTCACGAACTTCACATTCGGATGAATGATCTGCAATGGCTTCTAAGGCACCACCAAAGTGAGCTTTCGACTGGTCATTAATGCCATGTTTGCCATAATAATGAATCATGCGATTAACCATGGTATCTGGGTAACGACGAATCGGCGAAGTGAAATGTGTGTAGTACTTCATAGCTAACCCAAAGTGACCTAATTCTTGGTCAGTATAACGAGCTTTCTGCATACTACGAAGCATCATAACTGAAATGACTGGTTCCTGAGGAGTTCCAGCGACCTTATCCAAAATCTTCTGGAAAGTCTTCGGCTTGATGTGATGACGTAGATCACCATGAACTTCAATCCCTAAGACGTTCAAGAGATTGATAAAGTCCTTAACCTTGGCCTTATCGGGATTTTCGTGGACACGGTAAATAAACGGAACGTGCTTCTTATAGTACGTCTTGGCAACCGTTTCGTTGGCAGCTAGCATCATAGATTCAACCATGCGTTCACCAATTCCACGATGACGAACTCGAACGTCGATCGGATGACCCTTTTTATCAACGATAATTTCAGGTTCAGGGTTATCAAATGAAATGGCACCTAAACGCTGACGATGCTTTAACAAAATCTTATGAAGATGTGCCATCGTTTGTAACATTGGTACGACGTCGGCATACTTCTTCATCATTTCAGGATCATGTTTTTCTAAAATGGCGTTCACTTCGTTGTACGTCATCCGGTGATCAGAATGCATGTAACTTGGGTGAATACGACTCTTAATGATGTCACCCTTAGGCGTGATCTCCATTTCACAACTCATGCATAAACGTAACTTGCCTTCGAAAAGTGAGCAAATTCCGTTTGAGAGTCGACGCGGTAACATTGGAATGACACGGTCAGTTAAGTAAACGGAAGTTCCACGTTTAAAGGCTTCTTTATCAATGGCACTACCCGCTTTAACGTAATGACCAACATCGGCAATGTGAACACCTAAATGATAGTTACCGTTTGGTAATTTCCATGCGGTTCCGGCATCATCTAAATCTTTTGATTCGTCACCATCAATCGTAATTAACTTCTGGTGGGTAATGTCTTCACGGCCCTTTAATTCCGGTTTAGTAACGTGATCCGGAATGGCGTCGGCTTCCTGTAATACGTTTTCAGGGAACTGTGACGGAACTTTATGTGAATAAACGATCTGTAGAATATCAATTCCAGGGTCATCCACACTACCGATAATTTCTTTAGCGACACCTACCATGTAATCAGGATGATCATCATTTGGGTATTCGGTAATGTCAGCGGTGATTACTTCACCAGGAGTTGGTTTTAAGCCAACGTCATTAACGTAAAACTTAAGTCCCTGTAACTTATGGTCCTTTAACTTAACCTGACCATAGAAATTCTTATCGTCAGATTTGGCAAAAGCACCCACAACCTGGCTGTAGCTACGTTCTTTGATCTTATCAACAGCACCTTCAGGACCCTTTTTAGAACCGGGTTCAGCAGGACGAATGATTCTCATGTCAACGACATCACCGTTCATGGCGTGCATCGTGTGATCCGGTGCAATATATGCATCCGGTAAGGTGTCATCATAGCGAACGAAACCGAAGCCCTTTGGATTAGAATTGAAAGTTCCTTCTAATTCTAACTTCGTTGGGTTGATATGAAACTTATCCTTATCAACGATGATCATTTTTTCACGTTCAAGTTCCGCAATTACGGGAACGATCATTTTAAAGGCGGCTGACCCCGAGTAACCTAATCGTTGAGCAATTTTCTCAACGGTGAAGTCTTCTTTTGGGTAACCCCTTAAGATATTTACAATGTTTAACTTTAAAGTACTATCCACAATTAATTCCTCATTAAATTTTCTAACATTTACTTGTATTTTTTATCAATTTTAAAAACGATTATTAAAAAATCCCCTGACTTATTGTGCAGGGGACCCATTTACTTAATGTGCTGATAACCATGCTAAGATTAAAGCGGCAGCAAAGAAGATAACACCTAAGACAACGGTGACTTTTTGCATGAAGCCTTCGAAGCCACGTGACTTATGTGAAAATAAATTATTAGCACCACCGGTTAAAGATCCCATGGCACTACTGGTCTTAGCTGGCTGCATCAAAACAGCGATAATAATTAAAATGCTATCGACCAATATTACAGACATGAAAAAGTTATACAAACAACTGCCCCCTAAAGGCTCGATATTAAGATTTAGGTTATACAATAAACTCTATCATACAATCTGAATAACTTTCAACCTAATTATAATTCAAGATAGCAGTCGGTCCAATAACGTATCGTAAATCGGTCGACCGTCCAATAGGTCATCAACCACGTAAGCAACCACGACGACCAGGCTTAAAGCCGCTAAATGATGCAACGTGCCAATCATTTCAGTAATTAATAAAATCGAAGTTAACGGCGATTTAGTAACACAAGCAAAATAGCCAGCCATCGCGACCGCAACAAATGATGCTAAGTAAACTGGTGACATTCCGTTCAGATCAATTAAGATCCGTGCATATCCAGCGCCGGTCAACGCACCAAAGGTTAAGATTGGCAGAAAAATACCACCAGGTAAGCCACTGCCAAACGCCAATGACGACCCAATCAATCGAATTATGAAGTAGCCAGCAATTACAAGAAACGGGAACGATGTCTTAACAACCAGGTGAATTAACCCGGAGCCGGTCCCAATTAACTGTGGCCAGATGATCCCGATTGGGATCATGAAAAGAAGTGGAATGATTGGTTTTGTCCATCCTGGAAGTTTATGAAATCGATAAACTTTGGACGAATTTAACGTTACGACTTTATATCCAAAGCCTAGAAAACCAATAATAATCCCCATAATGATAAGTTGTGGGAACAGATCCAACGGAATTGCACGCACTCTAGGAACATACAATAACGGAAGTTTGCCAAAGATACTCATGGAAACTAAATCTGATGCCACGGCAGCACTTAAAGTGATCAACCAGACCATCGTCGAGAAACCATGATATACCGTTTCTAAGACAAATAATGAACTAGCTAACGGAGTATTAAAAACAGCCGTTAGCCCAGCTGCCGCTCCACCAGCAATCATTAATTTAGTCCGTTCATGATTCTGGTGGGTCATTGATGCGACTCCCTGGGCCACAGAGCCACCTAATTGAATTGACGGTCCTTCATGGCCCATAAAGACTCCACTTCCAACGGTTAAGGTACTGGTGATAAATTTTCGCCATAAAACTGGCCACCAGTAATACCATTTACGGTCCGTTAACTCTGCTTCAATCTGTGGAATTCCTGAGCCGCTTACGGCTGAAAAATTATTGATAATCTTACCGATAACGACGGCTAAAGCGACGTTAATTAACAGGATTACCCAGATTAGATTGAGATTAGTTCGACAGGCAATATAAAGATATTTAAGACCCGTAAACATTACTTGAACTAGCCAGCGGAAAGCACTGACTACCGCTCCTGAACTAATCCCAACGACAATGCCAAGTAACACCATCCAAAAATGGTTTCGACTAAGTTTACGCAAATTCAATCACGCTTTTAGTCTCTAAATTTAATTAACTTTAAGAACGTTGACGGCTTCAAACTTGAGCCACCGGCTAGGACACCATCAATATCAGTTTGCTTCATAAGTGAACTGACGTTTCTAGGGGTAACACTACCACCGTACAAGATTCTGATCCGGTCTGCGATTGCGTCTGAATAAATATCAGACAGGGTGTGCCGAATCAAATAGCAACCTTCTTCAGCTTCGTCAGGTGACGCACTGTGGCCGGTACCAATTGCCCAACTCGGTTCATAGGCAATCGTGACACGGCTAGCTTGATCTGCGGGAACGTGTTGCAGAGCTGAAATCACTTGGGTGACGACCCATTTAGACGGCTTACCGGAACCCAAACGGCCCATCGTTTCATCACAGCAGACGATTGGGTACATATGGTTCCTTAATACAGCCCGGATTTTCTGATTAATGAAGTGGTCACTTTCGTGAAAATACTTTCGTCGTTCTGAATGACCAACGATAACGTAGTGAACGCCCATTTCAGCTAACGCTTTCGGGCTAACCTCACCGGTATAAGCACCGCTATCTTTGTAATAACAGTTTTCAGCACCGACTCTTAACGGTAAATGATGCTTGCGAACGTAATCAATCATCGTTTGTAAAAACAATGGTGAAGCCGCAATGGCCGTTTCAATCTGATCAGGCTTTGGTAAATGTCCGGTCAACTGTTTTAAATACGGAACGACCTTATTAAGCGTTAAATTCATTTTCCAATTTCCAGCAATGAAAGGAATCCTCTTTTTAGAATTTGACAATCCGGTCCCTTCTTTCTACCTAAATAGTATCTGACTTTATTTTACTATATATTCATTAAATAAAACATTTTCTTGAATAAAAAACAAAAAGCCCGGTAAAACTACCGAGCTTCAAATTAATTTTTAAATTAAATGATTTACTTGTTACTAATGGATGCAATACCAGGTAATACGTTACCTTCTAAGTACTGTAATGAAGCACCACCACCGGTGGATACATGGCTAATGTCATTATCTAAGCCTAATGAGTGGATAGCAGCAGTAGAATCACCACCACCAACGATCGTGATAGCGTTCTTTAAGGTGCCTAAGAACTTACCAATGGCTAAGGTACCTTTGGCAAAGTTACTCATTTCGCAAACACCCATTGGTCCGTTCCAAACAACGGTCTTTGCATTGCTCAAAACAGATTCGAACTTCTTAATGGACTTAGGACCGATGTCTAATGCCATCATGCCATCAGGAACTTCTTTAGAAACGGTAGTCTTGGCATCATTAGCGAACTTATCAGCACATACGGAGTCAACTGGTAAGACGATCTTGTCACCAGCTTTAGCTAAGATCTTCTTAGCTAACGGAATCTTATCTTTTTCAACTAATGACTTACCAATCTTTAAACCTTTAGCTGCATAGAAGGTGTATGCCATACCACCAGCGATGATAACTTTATCAACCTTTGGTAATAAGTTATCGATAACACCGATCTTACTGGATACTTTAGCACCACCTAAAATGGCAACGAATGGACGCTTAGGATTGTTAACAGCGTGGCCTAAGTACTTGATTTCTTTCTGCATTAAGAAACCAACGGCAGTTGGCTTACCAGCTTTCTTCATAGCGTCAGCGATACCAACATTAGAAGCATGCTTACGGTGAGCAGTACCAAAGGCATCGTTAACGAAGCAGTCACCTAATGAAGCCCAGTACTGACCTAACTTAGGGTCATTACCATGTTCACGCTTGATGTGCTTACCATTAACAACATCCTGGAAACGAGTGTTTTCAGCTAATAAGACGTCGCCATCTTTCATCTTACTGATGGCAGCCTTCATTGGCTTACTGTTAACAGGGTCTTCAGCAGGCTTATCTGGATCAGCATAAGGAACAAAGATAACTGGCTGATCTAATAATTTGGATAAGCGCTTTGCAACTGGCTTTAAGGATTTGCCCTTCTTGTCAGCTTCAGTATTGATACGGCCTAAGTGAGCAAAAATAATGGATTTGCCGTGATGAGCAATAACGTACTTAATAGTTGGTAATGCGGCTTTGATACGAGTATCATCCTGGATCTTACCGTTCTTCATTGGAACGTTAAAGTCTAAACGCATTACGACTTTTTTATCATTAAGATTTAAATCTTTAATCGTTACTTTGGACATAACAATTACCTCCCTTTTTCAAAAATAAAAGGCAGAGGAAGATATAACCTCCTCCGCCTTTTATACTAAACGTTTCAGTTATAATCGATAATTATAATGAAGCGAAGTGTAATAAGGTTCTTACCATGTTGCAGGTAAAGCCATATTCATTATCGTACCATGCGATGATACGTACGATCTGTTCACCTTCATCACCAGAGATGACTTTAGTGAATGCTGGTTCGAATAATGAACCATGGGTATCATCACGTACATCAGTAGAAACGATGCGGTCAGGAGTGTAACCGAAAGCATCGTTATGCTTGCTTTCTAAGTACTTGTTAACTTGGTCAGCAGTAACTTTAGTCTTTGGTACGAAGTCTAACTGAGTAATTGAGCAGTCAGGACTTGGAACACGTAATGCGTAACCAGTTAACTTACCGTTTAATTCAGGAACAACTAAGCCGATAGCCTTAGCAGCACCAGAAGTATGTGGAATAATGTTAACGGCAGCAGCACGGTTGTTCTGTACCTTCTTACTGTTAGGGCCATCTAAAGTAGCCTGAGTAGCAGTGTAAGAATGAGCAGTTACCATGGAACCAACTTTGATACCGAACTTCTTGTTGATCCAGTATGCCATTGGTGCTAAGCAACTAGTGGTACAAGAACCAGCAGAAACGATCTTATCATCGCTAGTTAAAGTATCTAAGTTAACGTTAGGAACAACGGTCTTAACATCATTACCAGCAGGTGCAGAAATTAATACACGCTTAGCACCAGCCTTGATGTGAGCCATTGACTTCTGCTTAGAAGTGTAGAAACCAGTACATTCCAATACGAAGTCAACGCCATCGTTCTTAACCCACGGAATCTTGGATGCGTCAGGTTGAGCGTATACTGGGTATTCTTTACCATCAACAACGATACCCTTGTTATCATCAGCAACAGAAACTTTGCCTGGGTATCTGCCATGAGTAGAATCATACTTAAGTAAGTATGCTAACATTGCAGGAGTAGTTAAATCATTGATAGCAACAACTTTAATCTTGTCAGAGTTTAACTGGGCGATACGACGAAATGCTAAACGGCCGATACGTCCAAAACCATTAATACCAATTTTAACAGTCATATAATGTTTTCCTCCCTTAAAAACATCTAATAAGTAGTACATTGTTATAATACCACTTTTAGTTTACAGTGTCAGCTAAGTCGTTCCTTACGAACAACGTATTTATGCATTGAATCGTCAACTTAGATAACATTGGAGATAGGGACTTTCCCTTCATCTAAATTTAGTATATCAACGACCCCTAGCATTTGCAAACACTTTACCTATAGCCAGGCACCACCATAAATGTGTGAATGCAAGCCTATATATGTTATACTTTTACATGTAATGCACCTGTAGTGTAATGGATAGCACACAAGATCCCGGTTCTTGGGATGAGGGTTCGATTCCCTCCAGGTGCATATTTTAACAGCAGGAAACGCGGCCTAAGTTGATTTAACTTAGGCTATATTTTAGACTTTCTCAAAAATTGCCGTTAAAATATCATTGAACTTCTCAATCAAAGGAGGAAAATTTATGAACTTAGTTCCGACTGTAATTGAAAAGACAGCTAACGGTGAACGAGCCTATGATATTTATTCTCGTTTACTTAAGGATCGCATTATCATGCTTTCCGGTCCGATCGAAGATAACATGGCTAATTCAATTATCGCTCAATTGTTATTCTTGGATGCTCAGGATTCTGATAAAGACATCTATCTTTACATTAATTCACCCGGTGGTGTCATTACGTCAGGTATGGCTATCTACGATACCATGAAATTTGTTAAATCTGATGTTGAAACCATCGTAATGGGCATGGCTGCATCCATGGCTAGTGTCTTGGCTTCATCTGGTACCAAAGGTAAACGCTTTGGCTTACCACATTCACAAGTCTTAATCCATCAACCATCCGGTGGTGCTAAAGGTCAGCAAACTGAAATTCAGATTGCTGCTCAGGCCATTTTAGATGCCCGTAAGATGATGACTAAGATTTTAGCCAAGAATACTGGTCAAAGTGTTGAACAGATCACCAAGGATACTGAACGTGATCATTACTTTACTGCTCAGCAAGCCGTTAAGTATGGTCTGTTAGATGGCATTATGACCAATAAAGGCGAAAAGAAATAACGAATTTAAATCTTAAATAACATATAAAAAAGCGCTGAAATTATTAAATAATTTCAGCGCTTTTATTTTTATCTTAAAATTTATTTTTTAGCGTTTGCAATTTCTTGGTAGTTGTTCCGTAGATTTTCGGCGTATTTATTAATTTTCCGTAACCGGTGATTAACGCCCGATTTAGAGATCGGTCCTCCAGCAACAATTTGTCCCAACTGCTTCAAACTAACCTCTTGATGCGTCATTCGAGCAATTGCGACGTTTTGTAACTTCTTTGGCAATTGCTTTAACCCAACCGTCTTTTGGATAAATTGAATGTTAGCAATCTGACGAGTCGACGCATCGGCCACCTTATTCATGTTGGCATTTTCACAGTTGACCAGTCGATTAACCGAATTACTCATATCACGAACAATCCGAATATCTTCAAACTTCAGCATTGAATTCGTAGCACCAATCAATTGCAGAAACTCCGCAATCCGTTCGGCTTCTTTTAAGTAGGTAATGTATCCACTTCTTCGGCTCGTCGTTTTGGCATGAAGATGGTAATGGTTCATCATCTTGGCGATCATTTCATTATGATTTTCGTATAATGAATAAATTTCCAGATGATAACGCGATGTTTTTGGGTTATTAACCGATCCACCCGCTAAAAAGGCACCCCGCAAATAAGAGCGCATCCGGGCATCGTTATTTAAAATTGATTTCGGCACCGATTCACTTAGACCATGACTACTTAAAATCCCAATGTCGCTTAAGATTTCTGAAGCGTGCTGCTGAATTTGAACGATATAGATATTATTCTTTTCCAACTTCATTCGCTTTCGGACGATGATGTTAGTTTGAACATGATAAAATTCAAGCATCAATGAATAGATCCGTTTAGCAATTGACGGGTTTTCGGTCTGAACGTTCAGTGTTAGATGATGGTTCCATAACACCACGGATCCATTCATTCTAATTAAAGCCATGAGCTCAGCTTTAGCATTACTCCGGTGAACGGTCAGATGAGTTAATTCATTTTTAACTTCACTTGCGTATGACACTCACAAGCACCAGCTTTCGTTATTACTTGTTATTAACCAGTTTCATTAATTCATTGGCAATCATCTTACCGCTGCATACGGCATCCCCATCTGTCATTACCAAAAATGGTTTGTAGATCGGCTGGCAATGCTGCTGTTTCATGGCTTCTGGATCAGTCTTGACTTGATATGAGTACTCAGTGTACTTCTTAAAATCAACTGAATTAGCGGGGATCTTTTTATCGTTAACCAAAGCGTAGTTGACGAACTGATGACCAACGTTCTTGTTTAAAGCCTTAACATGGTCCGCATCGGTATAGCCACTGGTTTCACCCTTCTGGGTCAAGGCGTTACATACGTAAACCACCTGGGCACCAGATTTAACAACGGCTTCGCCAAGATCAGGAATTACTAAATTAGGCATAACACTGGTGTATAGGCTACCTGGCCCTAAGACGATTTGGTCGGCATTCATAATGGCGTGAATTGCCTGCGGTAAAGCCTTTGGTTCGTTACCTCTAGCGTCACTGGTCCATAACTTAGCAATTGATTTATGAGCGGCCGTGATTTCAGATTCACCCTGGATCATCGTTCCATCAGTAAATTTGGCGCTGATGTTCAAAGCTTGATTACAAGCCGGATAAATATGACCGTTAACCTTCATAATTTTACACAGATCCTGGACCGCGTTATTAATATTGCCATCCTTTTCAAGAGCAGCTGCTAGAAGTAAATTACCGATCGTGTGGTGAGCCAAAAATTTATCATTATTTTTAAAGCGGTATTCAAATAAATCTAAGTCGGCTTTTGGTAACGTTGACATGGCACTTAAGCAATTCCGTAAGTCACCCATGGGTACCATACCCAATAACTTACGTAAAATCCCGGTTGAGCCACCATCATCCGCAACGGTCACAACCGCCGTTAAATTAATGGGTTCATCCTTTAAATCCTTTAAAATTGACGGAATTCCAGTTCCGCCACCGATAACAACTACATTCGGTTTCTTATCCATCATTAATCACCGTTTCTAAATAAATTATTTTTCTTGATAACTTTTCTTGACGTCCCGGTGATAGACATTCACGGGATAATCATGGCTTAACACTTCAGCAACTTTTCGAGCGACCGTTACCGAACGATGCTGGCCACCGGTACAACCGATCGCGATCGTTAAGTTTGGCTTACCCTCTTTAATGTAGCCCGGAATTGAAAACTTAAGTAAATCAATAAATTTCCGACAGAATTCCTGAGTCATAGGCTTATCCATGACGTAGTTATAGACATCCGCATCCAGACCATTTTGATGTCTTAATTTTTGGATATAAAACGGGTTCGGTAAAAAGCGAACGTCTTCCACAATGTCAGCATCCAACGGCATCCCGTATTTAAAGCCAAATGACATTACATCAATATGAAATGCTTTCTTGTGGCTGATCGGGAAATTAATATTTAACCGTTGCTTTAAACTAGTAGGCTTTAAGTTCGTCGTACCAATTAAGATCGTGGCTTCCTGTTTCAAAGGCCGGTTTAATCGACGCTCTTCCGCAATTCCATCAACCACCCGATGATATGGCGATAACGGATGTGAATGACGATGCTCCTTATATCGAGCGATTAATTGTTGATCTGACGCATCCATAAAAATTACTTTAGCTTCGTTTTTGTGAACGATTGAATTCAATAATTTTGCAACGGGCTTAAACTGATTAGCTCGCTGGAGGTTAATCACAGCAGCAGCTTTTTTAATGTCTGAATTATCCCTAACCGTCGAGATTAAATGTTTAATCAAATGAACGGGTAGATTATCAACACAGAAGTAACCCATCTCTCCAAAATCATTAAGAGCGGATTTCTTTCCAGCACCGTTCATACCAACGATAAGAATTAACTTTTGGTTTAATTTCACTGAATTTTCACCTGATTCGGTACTTACATAGTATAACATACCGGGCGTGTCATTTATTATGAAATGGAAATGGCTACCAGATTGGTAACCATTTCTGTAATCCTTACTTATTTTTCTTTTTACGTTTTAAAGCGTTCTTAGTTCGTTTCGTATCGGTCTCTAAAACGGGCTTTAGATATTGACCGGTATAACTCTTTTTGACCCGGGCAATATGTTCAGGAGTTCCTTTAGCAACGATGGTTCCACCACCGTCACCACCATCGGGACCTAAGTCGATGATGTAGTCGGCAGTCTTAATAACGTCCATGTTATGTTCAATAATCAATACGGTGTTACCCTGATCAACTAAGCGGTGAAGAATTTTTAATAAGCGCTTAATATCATCCATATGTAAACCGATCGTCGGTTCGTCTAGGATGTACAAATTATTACCACTGGAACGTTTGTATAATTCAGCGGCTAACTTCATTCGCTGGGCTTCACCACCGGATAACGTCGTGGCGGATTGGCCTAACTTAACGTAACCTAAGCCAACGTCATTAATCGTCTTTAACTTTCGAGTGATCTTTGGAATCGCGTGGAAGAACTTCAGAGCTTCACTGACGGTCATATCCAAGACCTGAGCAATGTTCTTACCTCGGTATTCAACCTGAAGCGTTTCGGCATTATAACGGGTCCCATGACAAACTTCACACGGTACGTATACCGGTGGCAAGAAGTCCATATCAATCTTTAAGATCCCGTTACCGTGACAAGCTTCACAACGACCGCCTTTAACATTAAAGCTAAAGCGACCCTTTTGGTAACCACGGACCTTGGCTTCACTAGTCTTAGCGAATAGAGCTCTGATATCATCGAAGACCCCGGTATAAGTAGCTGGATTACTACGTGGGGTGCGACCAATTGGACTTTGGTTAATATTAATGATCTTGTCAATATTCTTGTAGCCCCGAATTGAACGGTACTTACCCGGTTTCTTGGAATTATTATTTAACTTCTGAGCTAAAGCTCGTTCCAAAGTGTCATCGATCAGCGTGGATTTTCCAGACCCAGAAACACCGGTGACAACGACGAATTCGCCTAACGGAATGCTGACCGTGACGTTCTTTAAATTATTTTCCTGGCAACCGGTAATCGTAATCTTTTTACCGTTACCTTTTCGACGCTTTAATGGCACTGGAATGAATTTCTTACCAGATAAGTATTGACCGGTAATCGATTGTGGAGTTTCCATAATCTGTTTCGGCGTTCCTTCGGCCATCAAGTGGCCACCGTTAGCTCCGGCGCCAGGACCGATATCAACCATGTAATCAGCGTTCAGCATGGTGTTCTTATCGTGTTCAACGACGACTAGAGTATTGCCTAAATCTCGCATGGCCTTTAACGAACGAATCAAACGATCGTTATCACGCATGTGAAGACCAATTGACGGTTCATCAAGTACGTACAGGACACCGGATAAGTTAGACCCAATCTGGGTAGCTAAACGAATTCGCTGGGATTCTCCACCTGATAACGTCGTGGCGGATCGGGATAAAGTTAAATAACTCAAGCCAACGTTTTTTAGGAAGGTCAAACGATCAATGATTTCCTTTAAGATTGGTTTCGCAATCGCACTATCCTGTTGATCAAATTTTAAACCTTTAAAGAATTTCAATTCTTTACCGATATCTAGATTGGAGATCTGACCAATATTTTTACCGTCAATCTTGACACATAAAGCTCGCCGGTTTAGACGATAGCCATGACAATCATGACAGGTTAACTGGGTCATGTACTTTCGCATTACTTTACGGGTAAAATCACTATTGGTCTTACGGTAACGACGCCGAATGTTGTTCATAACCCCTTCAAAAGGCATGTCCTTATCACGAACGTGACCAAACCGACTCTTAAAGTGGAAATGAAATTCCTTACCGTTAGATCCATAAAGTAATAACTTGCGTTGCTTTAACGGTAGTTTTTTGTAAGGCGTATTCATATCAATCTTGAAATGATGACAAGCTTGCGCAAGCATCTCAGGATAATAATGGGAACTAATTGGGTTCCATGGGTCCAAAGCACCGTCTTTTAAGGTCTTGTTTGGATCAGGAATCACCAAATCCTTATCAACTTCTAATTTAATCCCTAAGCCACTGCATCGTGGGCAAGCTCCAATCGGTGAATTAAACGAGAATAACCTGGGTTCCAATCGACCAACTGAGAAGCCACAAAGCGGACACGAGTAATGTTCAGAGAACATCATGTTCTTACGGGCGCCCAGAAAATCAGCAATTGCGTAACCATGACTAAGCTTTAAAGCGGCTTCTAATGAATCAGCTAATCGGGCGTTAATGCCTTTACGAACAATGATTCGGTCAACGACCACGCTGATGTCATGCCGTTTCTTAGGATCGATCTTAAATTTTTCACCTAATTCAACGGTCTGACCATCGACCTGAACTCGTACGAAGCCGTCTTTCTGGATCTGTCTAAACAGCATCTTAAACTGACCACGGCGATTACGAACCAACGGTGACAAGATCTGCATTTTGGTCCGTTCTGGTAACTTCATGATTCGGTTAATCATCTGATCAATTGATTCACTGGTGATCTTAGTTCCATCGTTAGGACAGATTGGGGTTCCCACTCGAGCCCATAGTAAGCGATAGTAATCGTTAATTTCAGTCACAGTTCCCACGGTTGAACGCGGATTATGCGACGTCGTTTTCTGGTTAATGGAGATGGCAGGACTTAAGCCCGTAATTGAATCAACATCCGGCTTATTCATCTGACCCAATAACTGTTGAGCATAAGACGATAAGCTTTCAACGTACCGACGCTGACCTTCGGCATATAACGTATCAAAAGCCAGTGACGTTTTACCGGATCCAGAGAGACCGGTCATGACGGTCAGCTTATTTTTAGGTATCTTAACGTTGATGTTCTTAAGATTATGCTCGCGAGCACCACGAATTATAATGTATTTATTGTCGTTCAATTTAGCATCCCCAAATCATCTTCTGCTACGTTTATGACTACCTTGAGTCGACTTTGTTTTACCTTCAAGTTCGATAATCGTATCACGAAGATCAGCAGCGTGTTCAAAGTCTAAGTGATTAGATGAAGCTTTCATTTCTTTCTTTAGGTTTCCCAAGACGCTGCGTTGGTCTTCAGCAGCCATCTTAGCAAAGTCGTCGGCAACGGCTTTATCATTATAAGATTTCTTAGTCTTATTCTTCTTTTTACCTTCAGGCGCAATTAAAGGTGCAATCGGCTTCTCGATCGTGGTTGGCGTAATGTGATGACGAAGGTTATAACGAATCTGAATTCCACGTCGACGATCAGTTTGATCAATCGTTTCTTTAATCGATTGGGTAATGATATCAGCATACATAATCACGGAACCATGTTTATTACGTGAAGCACGACCGGTCGTCTGAACCAGTGAACGGGTATTACGTAAGAAACCTTCTTTATCGGCATCTAGAATCGCAACTAATGAAACTTCAGGGACATCGATTCCTTCACGAAGCAGGTTAATCCCAACTAACACGTCGAACTTACCTTCACGCAAATCATGCAACAATTTATTTCGGCGTAAGGTCTTCAAACCACTGTGGAGATAACGGACCTTAATCCCGAAATTCTTGAGGTAATCCGTCAAATCTTCAGCCATTTTCTTGGTTAACGTTGTGACAAACACTCGTTCATGACGAGCAACCCGTTTATTGATCTCACTGACCAAATCATCCATCTGACCTAGACTCGGTCGAACGTCGATCTTTGGGTCAAGTAGTCCGGTTGGTCGAATTACCTGTTCAACGATGTTCTTCGGCTTGGTGTGAGCTAATTCCCATGGACCAGGTGTTGCTGACATAAAGACGACCTGATTAATGTGCTTTTCAAATTCCTGCATCGTTAACGGTCGGTTATCCAACGCACTTGGCAATCTGAAGCCGTAATTAATCAACGGTTTCTTACGAGCTTTATCACCATTACGCATCCCACTAATCTGCGGAACCGTCTGGTGTGATTCATCAATCACCATAAAGAAATCTTTTGGGAAGAAATCCAATAGCGTATATGGTGGTTCACCTGGTTTTCGATTATCCATATAACGTGAATAGTTTTCAATTCCGTTGGTATAGCCCATTTCACGCATCATTTCAATATCGTAGGTGGTTCGTTGCTTTAAGCGTTGGGCCTCAACTAGTTTGCCTTCCTTACGGAATTTAGCGACCTGGCGAACCATTTCTTGATGAATACCTTTTAAGGCGTCGTCCATTCGGTTACTGCTAGTTAAGAAATGAGTGGCCGGGAAGATTGCAATACTTTTATGATTAGCAACCACTTCACCGGTTAAGACATCAACTTCCTTGATCTGATCGACTTCATCACCAAAGAATTCAATTCGGTAAGCGTGCTTTTCACCAGATGACGGGAAGACTTCGACGATATCACCACGAACTCTGAATCGGTCACGCTGAAAGTCCAAATCATTTCGTTCGAATTGATCAGCAACTAAGGCCCGTAACAGATCATCACGTTCAAGCTGCTGACCAACATGTAGAGTAATGATGTGATCAAAATACTGTTTTGGACTACCTAAACCAAAGATAGCCGATACTGACGCAACCACGATCACATCATTACGTTCAAGTAAAGCTGTCGTGGCGGCATGGCGCAGCTTATCAATTTCATCGTTAATTGAATCGGTCTTTTCGATGTACGTATCACTAGAGGGAACGTAAGCTTCTGGTTGGTAATAATCATAATAACTAACGAAGTACTCAACCGGATTATGCGGAAACATCTTTTTAAAGGCACTGTACAGTTGACCAGCTAAGGTTTTGTTATGCGATAAGACTAACGTCGGCTTGTTAACGTTCTTGATTACGTTCGCAATCGTAAACGTCTTACCGGTCCCGGTGGCACCCAAAAGAATTTGTGACTTCTGGCCGCTTTTAACACCATCGGTCAACTTCTTAATGGCCTGTGGTTGATCACCGGTTGGTTTGTATTTTGAAACCAGATGAAAACGATTATGCGTTTCACGATGTATCACTACGAATCCCCCTTTAGTATTTATGATAACAAAAAATGAGGAAGTTTGGCCTCCCCCACTTCGTTAATTGTTATAACGTTAAATTAATTTTTGCTATCGTTTAACGATTGAATATATTCATACGCATTTTGGCCGGCAATTCCACCGTCACCAACAGCGGTGGCAATTTGACGAAGCTGATTTTCACGAACGTCACCGATTGCATAGATTCCCGGAATTCGGGTTTCCATTTGATCGTTGGACTTAATCCAGCCTTTGGCATCCGTAATCTTCAAATTCTTGAAAGCACTCGTCATCGGAACGTTACCAATGTAGATAAAGATTCCGTCCGTCGTAAGATGACTGGTTTTACCAGTCTTCTTGTTGCGAACTTCAACACCAGTAACTTTCTTACCGTCACCATTAATCTTGGTAACGTTAGAATTCCACACGAACTTCATTTTCGGGTTAGCAAAGGCTCGTTTTTGATAAACCTTATCAGCACGTAATTGATCACGTCGGTGAATAACAACGACCTGAGCAACCAAGTGCGATAAGTATAAACCTTCTGAGATTGCAGAATTACCACCACCGACAACGATAACCTTCTTATTACGGAAGAAGTTACCATCACAAACGGCACAGTAAGATACACCTTTTCCGGCATATTCGTTTTCGCCAGGAATGCCTAATTTACGGTTCTTAGAACCAGTCGCGATAATCACAACGGTAGCTTGATAGTCACCGCTGTCAGTATGAACGATCTTATATCGACCGTGATCCTCAATCGATTCAACGACACCGTATGCGTACTTGGCTCCGAACTGAGTCGAACTCTTATACATGTCCTTAGCTAAATCAGGACCCATAACGGATTTAAAACCAGTATAATTTTCAATTGCGGCAGTATTATTCATCTGGCCACCGTAAAGGCCTCGGTCTAACATCACAACCGATAAATTAGCCCGTGATGCGTACAGAGCACTAGTCATACCACCTGGGCCGGCACCGATAATAACTACATCAAATTCTTTCATTATTTATGTTCCTCATTTCACAGGTTAATATTTTCCGATCAATCTATAATTTCTTGGCTAACTGTTTAATATAGTCACGAACGGCGCCGGACATATCCTTACGGTGTAAGCCAAATTGAATATTAGTCTTTAACCAGCTCAACTTGTTACCAGTGTCAAAACGATCACCAGTAAATTCATGAGCATAGACGTTCTGAGTACGGTTTAACGTATCGATTGCATCCGTTAACTGGATTTCGTTACCCTTACCAGGCTTAGTATGCTTCAAGACATCAAAAATCTGTGGTGTCAAAACGTAACGGCCGATAATGGCTAAATTACTGGGAGCATCTTTCGGATCCGGTTTTTCAACAAAGTTGGAAACATCGTATAAGCCCTTAGCAACTTCTTTAGTTGGGGCAATTACACCGTACTTGGAAGTATCTTTATGCGGAATCCGCATTACGGCTAGGGTTGATGAACCGGTTTTTTCGTAACAATTGATTAACTGTTGGGTCAACGGTGTCTTATCAACGGCCAAGTCATCACCAAGTAATACTACGAACGGATCATTGCCGATAAAGCTACGTCCAGTGTAAATAGCATCACCTAAGCCACGCGGATGGCTCTGACGTATGAAGTAAATGTTTAAGTCGTTGGTCTTTTGGACGGACTTAAGCATCTTGATCTTATTCTTTTTCTTCAGATTAAGTTCTAATTCAGTATTAGCATCGAAGTGATCTTCAATGGCTCGTTTACCCTTACCAATAACGATTAAAATATCCTTAATTCCGGACATCTTAGCTTCTTTAACGATTAATTGGATAACGGGCGTATCGATTACCGGCAGCATTTCTTTGGGCATGGCCTTGGTTTCTGGTAAGAAACGAGTCCCTAAACCAGCTGCTGGAATAATGGCTTTAGTAACCTTTTTCATCTTTTAAAACTCCTATTAAATGATTAATAAAATTCAGGACGTGCTGGACGTTCCATTAATTTCTTAATTTCATCTTTGATATTAGCGTTGCCATACCAAACGTCATAAATAGCGTTCGTGATTGGCATGTCAATGTGCTTCTTCTTAGCTAAATCATGAGCGGCTTTGACAGTAGCGGCACCTTCAACAACTTGGCCCATGTTAGCGACGATGTCCTTAGGCTTCTTACCTTGACCTAACTGATAACCGGCACGCCAGTTACGGGAATTCTTACTGCCGGCGGTAACGATTAAATCACCCAAGCCAGATAAACCGGTGAAAGTCAATGGGTTGGCGCCAAAGGCCTTACCTAAACGTTCGATTTCAGCTAAGCCACGGGTCATTAAGGCCGCAGTGGCGTTATCTTTATAGCCCAAGCTAGCTAAGGCACCGGCACCAATCGCAATGATGTTCTTTAAGGCACCACCAAATTCAGTACCAACAACATCATTATTAGTATAAACTCTGAAGAACGGTGCCATTAACATCTTCTGGAAGTGTTCAGCTGCCTTCTGACTCTTACTGGAAACGGTAACTAGAGTCATATCCTTAATAGCAACTGATTCAGCTTGGGTTGGACCGGATAGGATGGATAATGATTTCCTGTGATCAGGATCGATTTCTTGTTCAAGAACCTGGTACATAGTGTCATATGTGCCCTTTTCAATCCCTTTACTAGCATCAATGATGTTAGGTTTTAAGTTATCTTTCTTTAAGCACTTGTTTAATTCCTTAGCGGTTGAACGAGTGTACTGAGCAGGAACGATAACAAAAATGTCATCAGAGCCCTTAACGGAATCGTTCATTTTGTTATAAGTCATTAAATCCTTTGGATATTTATAACCCTTCATATACTGTTCGTTAGTATGCTTAGTGTTTAATTCTTTAACTTGTTTTGGATCGATTGACCACATTGAGACGTTGTAGCCATTTTCGTATAGTAACATAGCAACCATGCTGCCCCAGGATCCAGCACCTAGAACAGAAACTTTTTCTGCTTTTTTATTCATTTCAAAATCCCCCTATTCAAGGTCATTGAATATACTCATCTACTTATATTTTATTACTCATTAGTTTAAATACCAATTCAAAGCATGATTTCGGTGACGACGGGCAATGATCAAGGCAATTGCACCGATAAAGAAGATTACCGATAACATCTGCGAAAATCGAATGTTGCCTAGCATCAGGCTATCAGTTCGCATTCCTTCGGTAAAGAAACGACCGAATGCATACCAGGCCACGTAGCATAACACGACTTCACCACGTTTGAATAATTTTGGAACGTGCCGAAGTGACATTAATAATACAAAGCCTAGGGCATCCCAGATTGACTCATATAAAAACGTGGGCTGCCGAAACGCACCCTGGATATACATCTGCTGAATTAACCAGGCTGGTAAATGAAGATGCTTTAAGAAAGCCAAACTAGTTACCTGCCCAAAGGCTTCCTGGTTCATAAAGTTACCCCAGCGGCCAATTGCCTGGCCCATAATAACGGTAGGTGCCACAATGTCCAACATCGTCCAGACTGAAATGTGTCGATGACGACAGAAGCAATAAACCGTGATTGCGGCACCGATTAAGGCACCATAGATCGCAATTCCACCATCCCAAATGGCAATAATCTGATTTAGATGGTTCCGATAATAACCCCATTGGAAAAACACGTAGTAGATTCGAGCACTAACGATCGCAATGGGTAACGCATAAATAATCAAGTCGTAAATATTTTCAGGATCGATATGGCGACGTTGAGCTTCATGCGCCGACAAAATTACCGCGATCAATACGGCGCTAGCAATGAAGATCCCGTACCAATGGACCTGAATTGGACCTAAATTAAATGCGATTGGATTTAATGCTAATTCATTAAGCATGCTTTACCTCCCTCAACGTTTCTTGGGTTGCGACTGATGGTGTTTATTAAATCGAGCCAAGGCCGCTTCGTTATTGTCCAAGATCTTTTTCTCTTGGGCCTTTTCTTGTTTAACTTCTAAGGTGTTGTGTTTAATTAATTTATCTAAATTCTGGTCAAACGCTTTGGTGGCATCATAGCCCATGGTATGCGCCCTAAAGTTCATGGCCGCCGTTTCAACCAAAATGGCCAAGTTACGACCAGTTCGAACCGGAATTTTGAACTCTGGGATGTCAACATCAAAGATTCGCCGTGTCTTTCCTGAGTCACCCAATCGATCGTAAATGGCGTTCTTCGACCAAGGAGCTAGACGAACGATCATGTTGACCGGCGTTTTAGCTCGAACGGCTCCAGCACCGAATAACGTCATGACGTTAATAATGCCGATCCCACGGATTTCCAGTAAATGCTGTAAGATCTTGGGAGCCTGCCCCATCAACGTCTGTTCATCCTGCTGATAAACTTCAACTCGATCATCAGCAATCAAACGATGACCACGTTTAATTAATTCTAACGCGGTTTCACTTTTACCAATTCCGGATTTACCGGTAATTAGGACTCCTAAGCCATAAACATCAACTAGAACGCCATGAATTGATTTTCGCTCGGCCAACTGGTCTTCTAAATAGTTGGTCATGTTACTTAAGACTCTAGATGTCGTCAACTTTGAGCCTAGGACTGGAATGTGTTCACTTTTGACGGCACGAATCAATTCCTTTGGTGGTTCTAACTGAGTAGAGATCACGAAAGCAGGTGTTTCCGGCTGACACATCCGTTGCATTACTTGAAACAACTTCTCGTGATCCATCCCTTTAGCATATGATGTTTCGGTAATCCCAAATAACTGGATCCGTTTTGGCGGGTAGTAGTTAAAAAATCCCGTTAATTCTAAACCGGGTCGTGAAATATCACTAGTGGTGATCCGCCGATCCAGATATTGTTTACCATAAAAGACATGTAAATGAGTATTATGAACTAAATCAGCAACGGTAACGCTCGCGGTCATTTGGATTACCTCCTCACGTTAAAAGCTAAAGATTTGACGTCCTAAACAGAACAACCCCAATTTCATGCGGGGTTCCACTATAAATTGCGGTATTGGTCAAAATAATTCGATGATTGGTATTAATGACTCGTAATCGGCAGTACGTTGGCTGATCCTGTAATGCTTCATAAAAGCTGTCCTCATCATGAACAGCCTTGTGATTAACGTTTAAGATTACGTCACCGACGTGAAGATTCATCTTAGCAGCGGGTGTTCCAGGTTCAATGCCAACGATTCTAACCCCATTGATGACCTCAGAAAACCAGTCACCGTGCTTCAGATCAGATCGTTTAGCTCGGTACAATGCAAACCAGCTCAATAGCAACAATACCGGTAAACTAATCATAACCAGGATTGGCCACTTATAACTAGCAACAGCTAGTAACATGCCTAAGATTCCAATTACCATTAAATGGTTGCCTAATTTACGGAAAACTTTACGCGGCTGATGCTTGAAAACAGTTAACCGTAAGCCGATCATGATTGGCACCAATAAAAATGCAACTCGATGACCGTCAACCATAAATGTCGGGTAGAAACTAATCACATGCCGCATAATGTTACCTGGAATCATGACTAGCATTGGAAATACCGAAAGTTCCTTAAACGGATAGCCAGCAATTCGGTTGTTTCGTTCATTCCGAAAGATTCGGGGAACGTTATATCGACCACCGTTAAAACCAATAAACATGCCCAATGCCAAGATGATGAGTCCTGCAATCAAAACGTAATTCTGACTGGCAATCGTTGAGCTGTGATAATTCATCAGGACCATCATTAATGACGGTACGATCATAATCAAAACGGGAATAACGATTGATGGGATTAAAATTAAGCTCAATCCCGCCAAGGCTTCATAAATAACAACCCAGTCTAGTGGCAACGTTGCACCCACTAAAACTGAAATTAACGAAATAATAATACCAAGTACCAGTAAGCTAACCCAAAAATGGCGGAATTCATAATGCTTTTCATAAACGGCCGTATTAAATTGGGAACGAGCACGTTTCATTCGGGTTCGACCGTTTAAATAGGCTCTAATAACACCAATCCATAATACCGGCTGTAAAAAGAAGGCCAAAATCACTAATAAAATTTTCAAAACATCCACTTCTCAAACTAAGATTTAATCTGGATTTTTCTTGCTTAATTTCCAACGAAGATAGGCATTAATGAACGGGTCTAGATCACCGTCCATTACAGCATTAATTTCAGGCGTCGAGTAATTAGTTCGATGGTCTTTAACCATGGTATATGGCTGAAAGACATATGATCTGATCTGAGATCCCCAACCGATCGTTTTCTGAACACCTTCGATTTTAGCGCGTTTTTCACGCTTCTTTTCTTCTTCTAATTGGTAAAGTTTAGCCTTTAACATTTTCATTGCCGTTTGTCGGTTCTGCAACTGTGAACGCTGTTGTTGACTAGAAACGACAATTCCCGTTGGTTCATGAGTAATTCGAACGGCAGATTCAGTCTTGTTAACATGCTGACCACCGGCACCACTGGCACGGAACGTATCAACTCTTAAATCAGCTGGGTTAATTTTAATGTGAACGCTGTCGTCCAATTCAGGCATGACATTAACTGACGCAAATGACGTATGACGACGGTTAGCCGCATCAAATGGTGATATTCGAACCAGTCGGTGAATCCCACGTTCGGATTGTAAATATCCGTAGGCGTTTTTACCGATCACCATGATGGTCGCAGTATCAATTCCGGCAACTTCACCAGGTTCATAATCTAAAGTCTTGACCTTAAAATCATGCTGTTCAGCCCAGCGAACGTACATTCGGTAAAGCATTGAACTCCAATCGTGGGCTTCGGTACCACCGGCACCTGGATGAATTTCTAAAATGGCGTTATTAGCATCATATTTACCGGTCAATAGCATGCTTAACCGGTAGTTCTTTAACTCTTTTTCAAGTTTAGCTAAATCACTTTCAAATGATTTTGCCATCTTAGGATCAGGGTCTTCAGCCAGCATTTCAACAGCCACTTCTAAATCCTGAGTCTTAGCGGATAAGTGTTTAAAACTATCGTACTTATCTTTCATGCGGTTGGTCTTAGCAATCACCTTTTTAGCTTTGACCTGATTGTTCCAAAAGTCCGGCTGAGCCATCTTATGCTCGTTTAAACCGATGCTTTCGTTTAACGAGTCCAGGTCAAAGTGACCTCCTAAAGCCGTGAATGGCTTTTTTAACCGTTGCTAATTTTTCTTTAGCTTCATTGAGTTTCATAATTAATAGCCTCCATAAAAAAGCGAAGGAATTTAAGAATTCACTTCGCCCTTTTGTTAATCGTTATTATCGTTCCATATTCTGACGAATTTCAGCCTTCATAAACAGACGGGTGGCATCGTAATCAATATCGGCAACCATTTCTTCGAACATCTCGTAGCCTTCACGCTGGTATTCGACTAATGGGTTCAATTGACCATAACCACGGAGTCCAATTGACTGACGTAACTGATCCATGGCGTCGATATGATCGGTCCAGTGGGAATCAACAACTCGTAAGATGACAACCTTTTCAAATTCAAGCATCTGTGACGGGTCGTAGAGTTCCTTTTCCTTTTCTTTGTAAATCCGATCAGCAATGGATTGTAACAGCTGGCGAATCTGTTCACGGGACTTGCCCTTAAGATCACTCATGCTGATCTGGTCAGGGCTAGTCAAAGCACTAATGGCAAAGTCTAAGATGTCACTAAGTTCCCACTTAGATTTGTCATCACCCTGAGTATGAAGACGAACGACACGGTTAATGGTTCGTTTGATCATTGGCATCATTACCCAGCGTAAGGACGTGTCTTCATCAATGACCTGGAAACGTTCACCGTACATGACATCACGTTGCTGACGCATTACATCATCATACTGTAAAACCTGTTTACGTGAATCATAGTTATTACCTTCAACACGCTTTTGGGCCGATTCAACTTGCTTGGTAATCATATGACTTCGAATTGCTGGACTATCACCATTCGGATTCAAGTTCTGTAAGAAATGCTTGATCTTGTCAGAACCAAATCGGCGCATCAAGTCATCTTCTAATGACAGATAGAATTGTGACATACCAGGGTCACCTTGACGACCGGCACGACCACGAAGTTGGTTATCGATACGACGTGATTCATGTCGTTCAGTACCGATGACAGCCAAGCCACCTAATTTAACGACACCGGGGCCTAACTTAATATCAGTACCACGGCCGGCCATGTTGGTGGCAATCGTAACGGCACCTCGCTGACCAGCTTGGGCAATGATCCCAGCTTCTTTAGCGTGGTTCTTAGCGTTCAAAACAACATGTGGAATGTGTGCTTCGTCTAAACGCTTGGACAAGTATTCAGAAGTACTAACGGCTTCGGTCCCGAATAGAACCGGTTGACCTTTCTTATGTAACTGAATAACTTTCTTGATAACGGCATCAAATTTCGATTTCAAATCTGGGTATAAAACATCCGGCTTATCAATTCGAATTACGGGTTTGTTAGTTGGGATGGTAACGACTTCCATGTTGTAAATTTCACGGAATTCTTTAGCTTCGGTTTTGGCGGTACCAGTCATTCCAGCTAACTTCTTGTACATTCTGAACAGGTTTTGGTAAGTAATGTTGGCCATAGTCTTACTTTCCTGATGAATCTTAACACCTTCCTTGGCTTCAATGGCCTGGTGTAATCCATCAGAAAAACGACGGCCCTTCATGATACGACCGGTAAATGAATCAACGATTTCGATCTTGCCGTCTTGAACCACGTAATCTTTATCACGCTTCATGATGTAGTTAGCACGTAAAGCTTGATCTAAATGATGGGTTAATGCGGTATTGGCCGTATCAAATAGGTTCTTTAGGTTAAAGTACTTTTCAGCCTTTTTAATTCCACTGTCGGTTAAGCCAATCGTCTTGGATTCAAGGTCAATCTTATAATCCTTCTTAACTAAAGACTTAACGAATTTATCAGTAGCCATGTATAACTTGGATGAACCGGAAGCCTGACCAGAAATGATTAATGGCGTTCTGGCTTCATCAATTAAAATGGAATCAACTTCATCGACGATGGCGTAATTCAACGGTCGCTGAACCATGTCCTGTTTATAAACGACCATGTTATCTCGTAAGTAATCGAACCCGATTTCACCGTTGGTTGAATAAGTAACATCACAGTTATAAGCTTTTCGCTTTTCAGCTGGTGATTTTTCGGATGAATTAAAGCCAACGGTTAAACCTAACCACTTATAAACTTGGCCCATTTCAACACAATCACGGTGGGACAAGTATTCGTTAACGGTAATGACATGGGCACCTTTACCAGATAAAGCGTTCAAATAAATTGGCATTGTTTCGGTTAAGGTCTTACCTTCACCGGTCTTCATTTCAGCAATGTTACCTTCATGCAGAACGATACCACCCATGATTTGAACGTGAAATGGTGTTAAGCCTAAAACTCGACGGTCCGCTTCACGGGCAACCGCAAAGGCTTCTGGTAATAATTGATTTAATGTTTCACCATTTTTATAACGTTTCTTAAATTCAGGTGTCTTGGCTTTTAGTTGAGCATCGCTCAATTTTCGAAATTTACTAGAATAGACACCAACTTTATCAGCTAATTTACTTAAGCGTTTAACTTCTCGCTTATCTTTACTGTTGGTGACCCATTTCTTTAAAATATTGGCCATTAATTAAGCCCCTTCTAAATAAATGTTGAATTTCGATAATTCGATTAAAATAAAGTATTAGTTATAGTATATTTTAACATTCAATCTTTATTTTTAATAGTTTACGTTCACATTATTATAGTTAAGCTGTTTTCAAATGACAATTACTCTGTTTAACGAGCCAAAGTAATTCCAATTACCGATTTAGCACCGGCTTGTTTTAATAATTGAGCAGCATGACGAATGGTCGTCCCCGTTGTGTAGACATCATCCACGATGGCAACATCTTTACCCTTAATATCATCACGATATCTAGATACAAACTGAAACGGTTGTCGCAATTGCAATCGATCCGTTCGGCTTTTGTGTGATTGAGGAACTGACTTTTGGACACTCATGGTCGTTAGGCAATCAGTGATTGGAATTTGTTTTAGCAGTCCCTTCACCTGGTTAAAGCCTCGCTGTTGATATGTTCCTCGATGGATAGGAATGGGTACGATCATTCGTTTCTGATCTTCTACGAACCTACTAAATTGATTTTGGAATACATGTCGTAAACGATAATCGCCCATAAATTTATAACGACGCATGTACTCACTCATCATCGAATTATATAGATAAAGGCTGTAATTCTGAAATCTTTTTCCGGTTAATCGTCGCCAACGTCGACAATCCTGGCAAAGCTTACCTTTAAAGTTACCCGCTCGACAGCAATCTTTACAACAATGATGGCTTAAAATTCGTTTAAACTGACGCTGACATTTCTTACAAATCACAGGCTGTTGATAGGGCTTAAAATTCATCAAGAAATCTAGACTAAGTGAGCTGTTAAGTTGTGATCCACATAATAAGCACTTACTCATAATAACTTCGCTCCCAAATAATTTAGGTGTTTAATTTGTTGCTGGGCCGAAACAACCCGTTTGGTGTAGCTATGAATCAAGTAATCGACGTCCCCATTGGGCCGATCCCGTTTTCGGCCTACTCGACCCGCGATCTGAACCAGTGACGACGTTGAAAATACGGTATCATCAGCACCTAAAATGATCACGTCAATTCCTGGAAAAGTTACACCACGCTCCAGAATTGTGGTCGTGATTAAAAATTGCAGTTTCCTTTGTCGCATCAACTTAACCTTAGCTAATCGATCAGGATCCTGAGAATATACGGTCGTCCACAACTGATGATTAAAAAATTGGGCTAAAATCTTACTTATTGGCTTTAGATCACGAACGTGTGGCACAAACAACAGAAAGCGAATTTTACGGTCTAATTTATTCTTAATTAAGTTAATCAGAATTTTGGGTAACTGCTTCTTAGCCAACTTCGCTCGCCACCGAAACGTTAAATAACATTTAATTTCCGGTAATAAATGACGATGAAAACGCAGGGGTAAATAACTAACGGCTAGTTGATGATTATTAACCTGACGCCTTAATTGACGATTAGGGGTTGCCGTTAAATACAATCGGCATCCCGTTGATTTAACAGCATGTCGAACCGCAAACGTCAAAGGGACATTATTAGCGAACGGAAAGGCATCGACTTCATCCACAATCAAGATGTCAAAAGCATGATAAAATCGAAGTAGCTGATGAGTCGTGCAGATCACCAATTGAGTATACCGATACTTTTGTTTACTTCGACCGTGTAATAGCACTAACGAAGTATGATCAAACGCTGCTTGAATTCGTGGATAAAGTTCTAGACAAACGTCGACCCGTGGCGACGCAATGCCAACCCGATAATTTTTCGATAACGCCCATCGCAAACCTAGGAACAACATCTCAGTTTTACCAGCTCCTGTAACGGCCCATAATAATCTAGATTTATGTTGACGATATCCATTAATAATTTCTCGAGAACATCTAGCTTGTTCACGAGTCAACTGGCCTTGCCAAGACATTGGATCTTTCGTAACGTGAAAACAATTGGGCTCTTTCACTGAGCATAACGGGTTTAACGTTGTCATTCGACCTAGATTAATGCAGGTCGGGCAATAATAATTATCATTTGGTAATTCAGCATTTTTAGGGATCCTGGATCCACAACGTTGACAAATTACTTGATGTTTAACCCGTTTAATGGCGGACCGCGATATTATTGATTTAGACTGTAATAACTCTGAACTCACATCACATTGGTTAATCTGTCGACCATAAAGATCGCTAAGTTTAGTAATTAACATGGATTCACCCTAAATTAATTACGGCAAATTTTCTTTTAAGGACGAAATATTTTGAAAAAACTAAATTATTTAACCATTAAGCAATTTGGAACGTTTGAACTCGATATTAGGAAATCACGCTTTATCGGTCACGTTCAACGGATCAAAAATGAAGCTGAAGCTAAACAGTTCATTAATAAAATCAAGGATCAAAATAAGAAGGCTACCCATAACTGCTTCGGCTACGTAATTGGTAAAGATGATCATATTCAACGCAAAAGCGATAATGGTGAACCTGCCAATACAGCGGGAACACCTATCCTAGACGTGATTAAAATGAAGCATCTTCATAACGTCGTGGTCGTCATCACCCGATACTTTGGTGGCATTAAATTAGGCGCCGGTGGTTTAATCCGGGCTTACAGTAACATCACAACGGACACCATTAATAACACCGGGATCGTTCAGCGAATCCTGCAAACCAAAATTGATGTAATCGTTGATTACCATGAATTTAATCCGTTGAATTACTATTTAAAACAAAATCATTACAACGTTATTAACACTGAGTACACCAGTAAGGTAACGGTTACGGTCGCTGTTAATACTCCGGATATTAAGACCTTTAAGAATAAGATCATTAGTCTGTTATCCAATCGCGTTACGTTCAAAGTTGGCAAAAAAATGTACTTTGAAGTGGATTATCATCAGCCAACCAAAAATAATTTTAGCTGAATAACGAAAAACGAGCTCAAAATTAATTGAGCTCGTTTTTATTTTATATAATTTTAATTTAAAATCGCTTCAAATGATTACTGCGACTGGTCGTATTTTTAACGATCCAACGAATTCCATGGAGTAACGGCTGACGATGGGCACCGGCCAAACTGATTGATTCAACGAATAATTCTAATCCAATCAATGTTGCGATCGTCAACAAAATAGAACCAGCGACGTTCGAAATTGGGTACAATAACGAAATAAACGAAAAGATCAGCGCAATGCCATAAATTACAAGCACCGTCTGACGCATCGTCAAGCCAATCTGCATTAAGCGGTGATGTAAATGTCGTTTATCAGGATGAGAAATTGGCTGACGATTTAAGACCCGTCGAATGATCGCAAAGACGGTGTCGGTGATTGGAACACCCAGGATAATGACCGGGATAATAACTGATATCAATGTGGCGTCCTTTAATCCGTTCAACGAAAAGACAGAAATCATGAAACCAATAAACAATGATCCGGTATCACCTAGATAAATGCGGGCCGGAAAAAAGTTATACGGCAGAAAACCGATACATGAAGCAACTAACGCAAAAATCATGATGACGACGAAAACGCTTGATGTCCCTAGGAAGAACGTCCCAATCAAGCCCATCGTGGTTAAGGCAATGATTGCGACCCCGGTTGCTAAGCCATCCAAGCCATCAATCAAATTAACGGCGTTGGTAATCGCCAAGATCCAGATCCATGTAATTGGTAAACTCAATAGACCTAGATGAAAGCTACCGACGATTGGCAACGTAACTAAGTTCATCCGAATATTGCCAAAGAAATACACGAATAATGACGCTAAAGAAATGCCGATAATTTTTTGATGTGGCTTCAACACGTACACATCATCGGTAATTCCGGTCAAGATAATGATAAGTTCACCGCCAAAGATCCCCCATAACTGCTGACTTGGCATCTGGTTCCTCAGCATGAACATCGTGGCACAGGTATAAGCAATGAAAATCGCTAACCCACCTAATGTTGGCATTGGGATTTTATTCATTCGTCGTTTATTGGGCGTATCAACGCCACCGATTTTAAACGCTAACGCCCGAACGAACGGCGTTAAAATGGCTGAAATCAGCATGGTTGCAAATAGACAAACGATAATTTTAAATTTCATAGTCTGATTCCTTTTCAAGCTAATGCGATAACGCGAAAATACACAAGTTTACTAGTATATTATAACAATGATTAGCCTTATTTCCCACACCTTAACTGGACAAAGAGAAAAGGCCCTTAAATTAAGGACCTTTTCAAAAATAATTGTTTAATTTAAATTAAGCATGAGCACCTGGCATTGCTGGACCGTTACTCTTCTTTGGAGCTTCGGCAACAACAGCTTCAGTAGTTAACAGTAATGCTGAAATGGATGCGGCATTCTGTAATGCTGAACGGCTAACTTTGGTTGGGTCGATAACACCGGCCTTAACCATGTCTTCGTACTTGCCATCAGCGGCATTGTAACCAATACCTGGCTTAGCATGACGTAAGTGTTCAACGATGATTGAACCGTTAACACCGGCGTTATGAGCGATCTGACGAACAGGTGCTTCTAATGCCTGACGAACGATCTTAACACCAACGGCTTCGTCACCTTTGGCCTTAATATCATCAATCTTGTCTAAAATGTTGATGTATGCAGTACCACCACCGGGTACGAAACCTTCTTGAACGGCAGCACGGGTAGCGTTGATTGCATCTTCAATGCGGTACTTACGTTCCTTTAATTCAGTTTCAGTAGCAGCACCAACACGAACAACGGCAACACCACCGGCTAACTTAGCCAAACGCTTCTTCAGGTTCTTCTTGTCGAAGTCAGAGCTAGTCTTAGCCATCTGAGCTTTGATTTCGTCAACACGTTCCTGAACGTTGCGCTTGTCACCAGCACCTTGAACGATGGTGGTGTTATCTTTGGTGATGTTAACCTTATGGGCTTCACCTAACTGGCTTAACTTCATACCTTTGATGGTTAAGCCTAAGTCCTTGGTAATAACAGTAGCACCAGTTAAGGTCGCGATATCCTGTAACTGTTCCTTACGGCTGTCACCAAAGCCAGGGGCCTTAACGGCACATACGTTAAAGGTACCACGCATCTTGTTTAATACTAAGGTTGGTAATGCTTCACCACCAACGTCATCGGCGATGATTAATAATGCACGGCCCTGCTTAGCGATCTGTTCTAAGATTGGTAACATAACCTGAATGTTATTGATCTTCTGGTCAGTTACTAAGATGTATGGATCATCTAAAGTAGATTCCATCTTGTCAGTATCGGTTACGAAGTACTGTGACATGTAGCCACGGTCAAAACGCATTCCTTCAACGACGTCTAAGGTCGTATCAACACCACGGGAATCATCGATCGTAATGACACCATTATGACCAACTTTTTCCATTGCATCAGCAAGTAATTCACCAATGTGCTTGTTAGATGAAGAAATGGTACCGATCTGTGCAATATCATCCTTGGTCTTAACGTCGTGTGACATCTTGTGTAAGTTATCAACGGCAACCTTAGTTGCTTTTTCGATTCCACGACGAACACCAACTGGGTTAGCGCCGGCAGCGACGTTACGCATACCTTCGTTAACAATCGCCTGAGTTAATACGGTAGCAGTAGTAGTACCATCACCGGCGATATCATCAGTCTTCTGGGCAACTTCAGCAACTAACTTAGCACCCATATTTTCAAAATGATTTGCTAATGAAATTGATTTAGCAATCGTAACACCATCATTAGTGATGTTTGGATTACCAGCAGATTGTTCTAAAACAACGTGACGACCCTTAGGACCTAAGGTGGTCTTAACGGTATCGGCTAATTTATTGACACCTTCTAATAATTGAGAACGGGCATCATCGGAAAACTTGATTTCTTTAGCCATATATTTTCACCCCATTAATTATATGTAAATGAAACTCTTAATTTATTTCAGTAATTAATTACGATTATTTAACGATTGCTGCAATATCCTTATCGTGAAGTACTAATAAGGATTTACCATCGTACTTTACGGAAGTACCAGAGTACTTGTCGTAAAGAACTTCGTCACCCTTCTTAACGGATGGCTTGATCGTCTTACCGTCAGCACCTAACTTACCAGGGCCAACAGCAACGACAGTACCAGTTTGTGGCTTCTGTTTAGCATTGCTTGCTAATACGATGCCACCAACGGTTTGTTCCTTTGGCTTAGTGATTTCAATAATGACACGATCACCTAATGGTTGTAACACTTTAATCCCTCCAAAATTAAGATACTATCTCTAGCACTTAGCACTCATATTGCTAAGTGCTAACTTACATATTTAATATATTATCTTTTAGGTGAAAATGCAAACCATTTGAATTAATCATATCGTTTTACGAAATAGATTAACGTTTGAAGTTCATTCGTTAGATCAACGTTTTGAATTCGGACGTTAGCTGGCGATGCCAAGCGGACCGGAGTAAAGTTCAAGATCCCCTTTGCACCACCTTTAATGGCTAAGTTACAAACGTTTTGAGCGGCTTTAGCAGGAACCGTTAAGATGACAACGTCAATCTGCTGTTCACGTAATTGTGAAACGAGATCTTTCATTGAATAGACGGGAACGTCACTCTGAACCGTATTAATAATGTCCGGCTTAATATCAAATGCGGCAGCAATTCGAACGTTACTGTCCTGATGAAAATTAAAGTTCAATAGTGCGTGGCCAAAATTACCGACCCCAATTAAGGCAACGTTAACTAAATGATCCTGATGCAGAATCTTTTTAAAGAATCTGAGGAGCTGATTGACATCATAGCCATAGCCTCGTTTACCTAACGCACCGAAATATGAAAAGTCACGGCGGATCGTGGCTGGATCAATCTGAACGGCCTTAGCGAATTTACTTGAAGAAACTCGGCTTACATTTTGATCATGCAAAATATTCAAATATCGATAATAAATTGGCAGACGTTTTGTTGTAGCGCGCGGAACTTTAGCTTTAGCCACGTTAATTACCTTCCTTTTACATTTACAGAGTTTAGACTTTGTGAAAGATTGTTACAATTATTCTATCATACGATTTTAACAAAAGTAAGTAACTTTGTGAAAAGTCTCTTATTTTTGGACTTTAACATTAGCTTTGGTATCCTCCTGACTTATGATAAAATAATTACAGATATGCATTAGAAAGGGGGCTAGCTAAAATTTTACTTCTACAAGCAAAGCATTTGGTTAAACGATTTGAAGGTCAAAATCTTTTCACAAATGTTAATCTTAAAATTCAAGATCACAGTCGAATTGCGTTAGTCGGTCGAAACGGGGTCGGTAAATCAACCCTAGTTAAAATGTTGATTGGTCAACTTGGTGTCGATGGTGGCAACGTTAGTATGAAAAATGGACTTAGAATTGGTTATCTAGCCCAAAACACCGGTTTACATTCCAACCGAACGATCAAACAGGAAATGGAATCCGTCTTTAGTAACCTAATTCAAGAAGCAAAAAAGATTAACCAACTTGAATTAAAGATGGGTGACCCTAACGTGATTAATGATCCGGCTCGTCTAAAGGCCGTCACTAAAGCGTATGATCAGTTACAGGATCATTTCAACCAAGAAAATGGTTATGGCTATAAGACCGAAATTCGCGGTGTTCTTCATGGTTTCGGATTTACGGCTAAGGACTATAACCGCAACATCAATGACCTGTCTGGAGGTCAACAATCGCAGCTAGCCCTCGCTAAACTACTGTTAGAAAAACGAGACCTTTTAATTTTAGATGAACCAACTAACCATATTGACGTTAAAACGGTCACTTGGTTAGAAAACTATCTAAAGAGCTATTCAGGAGCATTGTTAGTGGTATCACATGATCGATACTTCCTGGATAAAGTCGTTAACGAAGTTTATCTATTATCTGGTGGAACGACCGAACACTATTATGGAAACTATACCCAGTTCAAACACGAGAAGCAGAAACGCTATAAGTTGAATATGCGAGCTTACCGTAAGCAACAGGCTAAAATCCACCAAGATGAAGAATTCATTAAAAAGAACATTGCTAGAGCATCAACATCCCGCCGTGCTCAATCCCGTCGTAAACAACTAGCGAAGATTAAATTAATTCAGCGACCAATCAATAGTTCAAAAGTCGCCCACTTTCGTTTTAATTTTCAGCGAGCCAGTGGTGAATCAGTGCTAACCGTTAGCCATTTAAAAGTCGGCTATCATCATGATGTCGTTGCGGGTCCCTTTAGTTTCGACGTTAAACGTGGCGAGGCAATCGCGATTATTGGCCCCAACGGGATTGGTAAATCAACGTTATTACGAACTATCATCAATAACATTCCAAAAATCTCTGGGACGATTCAATTTGGAACTGGAATTTCAATTGGCTACTATGATCAAAAGCAGGCTACCCTTCATCCCAATAAAACCGTGCTTGGTGAGTTATGGGACGCTCATCCCAATACCGATGAAGGTAAGATCCGTTCAATCTTGGGCAGTTTTCTGTTCTCTGGTGATGAAGTTAACAAAAAAGTCAGTCAGTTATCCGGTGGTGAAACCGCCCGCCTTCAATTGACCAAACTATCAATGGAACACAGTAATTTCTTGTTACTGGATGAACCGACCAACCATTTAGACATCGCCAGCCGTGAAGTCTTAGAAAACGCCCTTCGTCACTTTCAGGGAACCATCCTATTCGTTTCGCATGATCGTTACTTCATTAATAAAATCGCAACGTCAATTATTGAAATCTCTAAAAAAGGCGCCAAATTATACCTAGGTAATTACGATTACTACGTGGCTAAAAAAGAAGAGGAACGAGATCTTGCTGAACACAAAAAGCAAAAAGCTCAAGCAGAACAGGCAAAACAGCAGGATCAACCCAAACCAACGGTTACTTTTAAATCGAAAGCCCAGCATAACTACGTTAAAAATAAGAAAATCCGGAATCAAAAACGGAAATTAGCTCGTCAGGTCCAGGATTTAGAAAATCAGATCACCGAATTTGATCATATGAAACACACGATTGAAGTTAAGATGACTAAGCCTGTAATCTTAAAGGATCCCAAGAAGTTAAATCAACTTCAAAGTAAAATTGATCTTATTAATCAAAAGAGCGCTAAAGTTGAAAAGCAGTGGGAAATTAAGGGTACCGAATTAGAAGAACGTTTTAATTAATTATCACAACATACAAAAAACAGTCGATTTATTAAAATCGGCTGTTTTTTATTATTAGGAAGTTTAAATTAACGTTATTTAATTAGCAATGGTAACTTATTGGTATTGTATTTCGGTCCAAACCACTTCTTGTTAATCTTAGCTAATTTACCAGATTTAGATAACTTTATCAGGGCCTGATTAACTTTCTTCCGGAGAGTTACATCACCCTTACGAAAGCCAACGGCATCGTACTGAGCTGGGAACGGACTATTAAACTGTTTAAATTCGGCCGGATCAGATTCATGACTAATGTAATAATTAGCGTTAGCACTATCGATTAAAAGCGCATCAACACGACCGGACTTTAAATCAGACAGGGCATCGTTATAAGTACCGTAAAGAATTGGTTTCCGGTTCTTAATGCGGTCCTTTAAGATCTTGGGCTGCTGATCCAACGTTTGCTGATCAGATGAACCTCCCTGAACACCTAAAGACTTACCATTCATATCTTTTATATTATTAATGTGATTCTTACGAAGCGTAACAATATTATAACCACCGTAAACATACGGCTTAGAGAATGCACAAACCCGTTTACGTTGAGGCGTTATACTGAAGCCGTTCCAGATAACATCGATCGTCTTATTTCTTAATTCCGTGGTGTTCATGTTCCAGTCAATCGGTTGAAAATCGGGTTTAATCCCCATCGTCTTAAAGGCCGCATTAGCTAAATCTACATCATAACCAACGATCTTGCCCTTTTTATTTTGGTAACCAAAGGGAACAAACGTTTCATCGATTCCAATAACAACTTTCTTCCGCTGTTTGATACGAGACCAAGTATTCTGAGTATTAGCGCGCTTAACTTCAGACTCACAACCGGTAGCACCAATCGCTGTACATACGAGTAACAGTAAAATCGCAATCCTAACTAAAATTTTGAGAAATCGTTTCATGATGATCACCTCTTATTCCGCCGTGCAACTAAATTTCTTGATGTTTACAATTCGGTCAGAAACCTTCTTGGCAAAAGGTAAGTCATGTGAAACGATAATTTGGGTCATGCCACGCTGCTTTAGTTTATAGATCAAACCAGCTAACGTCTTGACTAATGCTGGATCCAGTGCACTGGTTGGTTCATCATAACAGAGAATCTTGGGCTTCATCATTAATGCCCGAACGATCGCAACCCGCTGCTTTTGACCACCCGATAACTGATAAGGATAGAGATCCTTTTCGTTTGAGATGTCCAAGTCCTTAATTAACTTAGTTGCTTGGGTCTTAATTTCACCTGCTGACATAATCTTTCTTAAGCGAGGAGCCAAGGTTATATTTTGCATTACAGTTAAATTCGGGAATAATTCATAGTTTTGAAAAATCAAACCAATCATGGATTTTTTCTTTGAACCATTTGGGTTAAAAGCCCGACCATTTAAAGTGAATTCTCCGGAATTAATAGGTTCTAAACCGGTAATGCACCGAAGTAACGTGGTTTTACCAGCACCGGAAGGTCCAATAATCCCTAAAATTTCGTTCTGTTTAACGTCGATGTTGACGTCTTTTAAAATCTTTTTATTACCATAACTCTTGTTGACATCTTTAATGGCTAACATCTTACACACCTCATTAATTTAAATTCGATAAACATCCATCATTTATAACTTCCACGTTGCGTAATGATTTTCGACTTTCTTTAACCCAAATGATGCGACACCGGTTAATACTAAGTAAATTGCGCCAACTAAGATTAATGGAACCAAGGTAACGTCACGGGTAGCAGCAATATCACCAGCACGGAGTAAGTCACCTAGACCAATTACGTATACTAATGAAGAATCTTTAATTAAATTAATGACTTCATTTCCGATGGACGGTAAAACAATTTTGACAACCTGTGGAATTATGATTTTACGAACGGTTTCACCAGGAGTTAAGCAAAGCACATAAGCACTTTCGTATTGACCTTTAGGAATCGATGGAAAACCACCACGGAAGATTTCAGCAAAGTAAGCTGCGTAGTTAAGGATTAATGCGATCGCTGCAGCTTCAAAACGAGGGAATACAATATTGACAACTGGTAATCCATAAAATACAAAAATAATTTGAAGTAATAGCGGCGTTCCACGCATAATCCAATCATAAAATTCAATTAACCTATTCAACGGTTTAAATCGACAGGTTCGACCTAGGCCCAGAATCAAGCCTAATGGTAACGAACAAACTAAAGTCAGTAAGAAAAGCTTAATGGTAAATAAAGCACCTTTTAATAAGGCTGGCATAATACTGATGCTGTAACTTAACATAATGTACACATCCTTTTTCAACATTTAATAATCGGCAATAACTTTTACATAAAAAAATCCTCCTGAGCTTTCATAATCAAAAGCTCAAGAGGACGAATTATTAATCAACATAATCGCGGTACCACCTCAATTTCCAACGTACTCACGTACGCTGGCTCACGGAGTTTAATTTCTTCAAATTATCAAACCATTAAAAAAGCCCTCATAGATCATAACGACCTATGAGGGCGTACAAAGCGCTGTTCCACCTCATGTTTCTAACGTACTCACGTGCGTTAGCTTAAGAAGTTTAATAGTCAAAGAAATTAAACTCCTGCGATAACGAGCATATCGATCTCTCCTACTAGTCTTCAGAGAAATAGTTCACAGGCGTGGATAACTACTTAGATCGCTTCATTCCATCAGCGAAGCTCTCTGGACACCGAAGATAGTTAAGTTCCTGTTCAAAACTTTTATATTGATATTCATTTGAATATCATTTTACGTTTAATATTAAAACATTATTTTAGATAGATGTAAAGAATGTTTCCTCAATTCATTAAAAATAATCTATATTTTATTAAAAGGTTATGTAATTACCCATAAGTCAACCATTTATGATCAATGCTAATAGAGCAAAAAAGCCAAACATATACTATCCAGTCTGCATAGAATCTGTTTGGCTAAATTATTCATAATCGTTTTAAATTAAAGACTATTCTTCGGCACCTGGAGCCCATTTAAATTCAAGGCCCGGATCAGCATTCAAATCAGCACCGGCAAACTTCTTTTCTTTATAGAAGACGTAAGCGGCACCACCAATCATTGCGGCGTTATCACCACATAATTTCCGTGGTGCTTTCAAGAATTCGGTGTGTGGAAAATCTTTAGCTAACATGGCCTTCAAGTGTGAACGTAGACCTAGGTTGGCAGCAACCCCGCCACCTAAAATTAGCTGCTTAACAGGATGGGCTTTTAAAGCTTTCCTAGTCTTATGGACTAGCACGTCAACTACAGCAGCTTGAAAACTAGCTGATAAATCAGCTTTATTTAAGGTCTTACCAACCTGATGGGCATGATGAACGGTGTTTAAGAACGCACTCTTTAGACCACTAAAACTGAAGTCATAATTCGGAGCCTTTTCCATAGCACGTGGAAAATGGAACGTGTCATGACCTTCATGGGCTAACTTATCAACGTCAGGTCCGGCTGGATATGTAATTCCCATAACTCGACCGACTTTATCATAAACTTCACCAGCTGCGTCATCACGGGTTTCACCAATAATCTCGAACTGGCCTTCCTTTGGCATCGATACTAATTCGGTATGACCACCGGAAACTACTAGGGCCATTGCGGGAAAGACAATCGGTTTGATAAAACGAGCTGCGTAAATATGGCCAGCTAAATGATTAACTGGGATTAACGGTAAATGATGAGCCCAGGCAATCGTTTTAGCTGCGGTAACACCAATCAATAGTGCACCAACTAGTCCGGGACCGTACGTGACGGCAACGGCATCTAAATCGCTATAGTTAACGCCAGCTTCTTTCATGGCGTCACGGATACAGTACGTAATCATTTCAATGTGATGACGGCTAGCGACTTCAGGAACGACACCACCAAATCGCTTATGACTTGGAATCTGAGTGGCGACCACGTTGGATAAAATCTTGTGGCCGTTTTCAACGATGGCGACACTAGTTTCATCACAACTGGATTCAAAAGACATTATTAGATTTCGTTTCAAATTCAACACTTCACTTTAGCTAAATTTCAGCGCGATACATATCAACATAGTTACCAGGTTTACGACTGGCGTTAGGATGCTTCTTCAACCAGCGAGCCTGAACCGGTGTTAAACGTAAGTAATTTGGTAGAAAGGCGTTAACGTCCTTGACCGGTTTCTGGGTTTCACCATACCGACCTAAAGCACTAGCCTGGGGTAAATTATCCATCCCAATCGCAAAATCGATTTGCTTGCCTAAAGCTTTCTGATACTGAGCCTTAAAATGATCGGCATCCCCGATCCCGATGATCGGTTCTTTGATCTTCTTTAATTCGGCAAGCCAGTTAACTAATGGAATATGCTGATCTTTAATTACCGGTACCGGCATATGGTTCTTAATCCGGTAAAGTCCGGTGTACATGTTTTCGTTACGAGCATCAAAAACGGGGTTAACCAAAGCACCTTCGTCAGCTGATAAATTAAGGGCCAACGTCTTTAAACTTGAAACGCTGACTAAATCAATTCCCAAGCAAAAAGCCAGAACTTTAGCCGTTGTACAAGCAATTCTAACGCCGGTATAAGAACCGGGTCCACTAGCCACGACAACTCTAGTTAAATCTTCCGGTTCTAATCCAGAATGACTCATCAACCGTTTAATAATCGGTAATAATTCTTTCGAATGCATTCGATTGACGGTAGTCGTCATCGTTGATAAAATTCGGTGATCTTCTAATACCGCTACGCTAAGCGGCCGGTTAGAAGTATCTAATGCTAATACTTCCATTGGTTTATCTCCTCGAACAAAATTTTAATTTTATTATATATCATTATTATTAATTCTTATGGATCCATTTAACGTTAGCTACGGCTGAAATTTGGTGATTAGACGTGATTTCATGCCTTGTAAATACGGTGTTTGAATCCTGTTTAATCATCTTAACTCGACTGGTTACGTTAGTGCCGTACTTAACTTCGTGACTAAACTTAATGTTGATATCCTGCGGAACGTGCTGGACCAAGAAATAAGGCTTTAAAACGTCGCACATCCAATTTAAATACTTAGCGTTATTGACATGATGATTAATGTCAATGTCACTGTAGCGCACCCGATAAATTCGACTAACCGTGTCATGCTGATTCTTAATTGGGTAAGGGCGCCGTAAATGTGGCAAGACGGGAACTAATTGGGCACCGTACGGTTTAATTAAATCAGGCTTAATCAAAATTAACTTTCGTGTTCGTAAATTAAGTAGGATCCAGTTACTGTCAATCTTCGCGCATACTTTACCTGACGCATCCTTAATCAAAAATTCACGTTCGGCTAAGAATTGATTATAGTACTTGGACTGGGTTGATAAGGTTACCACTTCGTTATTCTTTGGTAACCGGTTAACGTGGATCGAATACTGGATCACGACCCAGCCAATGTGGTCACCCTGAAGTAACTGGGTGCCCACGTGTAAATGGTCAATCTGATCTTCCGATACTAGTACAGCTAAGTTTAATAACATCCCTAAACTTAACCGACTGGTCATATCGGTTTCGTAATACATAATTCGATGTTTTTCTTGATAAAGATTTGGCTTCATAGTTAATTCCCTTTATGATTTCTTGATGTGATGATAATGATCATAAACATCCTGTCGCTTTAGATTATGAATCTTAGCGACCTTTTTGATGGCGTGATTAGGCTTGATCCCCTGCTTAACGAAGTAATCAACCTGCTGATCAATGGTAAGGTTATCCAGCTTTTGGGCGGCGTTTTCAATCTGATGTGCCGCATGATTACCATCAATTATGATGACGAATTCACCACGAACCTGATGACTAGCTGTCCATTGGTATAGTTCAGCTAACGTGCCACGGTAAAATTCTTCAAACCGCTTCGTCAATTCACGACAGATCACGGCACGTCGGCTTTCACCAAAGGCCTTCACCATATTTTTCAAAGTCTTTTTTAACCGATGAGGTGCTTCATAAATGATCATGGTTTCGCGACGGTGATTGAGCCGCTTTAATTCATCCATCTGTTCGTGCTGCTTACGGTCCAGAAAACCGTAAAAATAAAACGGCTGTGGGGATAATCCAGAGGCAATTAAACCGGTCATCCCAGCGGTGGGTCCCGGTAACGGAATTACTGGGATGTGAGCCTTAACGCAAGCCACCACTAATTCATGACCTGGATCACTAATTGATGGCATCCCAGCATCACTAGATTGAGCAATTGTAACTCCAGACTTTAATTTTTGAATTAATTCAGGGACCCGGGTTGCGTAATTATGCTGATGAAGACTAATTTCGGGCGTATGAATGTGATACCGATTAAGCAGCATCTTGGTATGACGCGTGTCTTCGGCAGCAATCAAATCCACAGCTTTATAGACGTGGAGCTGCCGAATGGTAACGTCCTCTAAATTACCAATTGGGGTGGGTACTAAATATAACTTTCCCGTTGATGCTGGACTAAAACTACGCTGGATTTCCAAAGCCAATTCCCCCTAATTACTTCTGAGTTCGCTTGTCGTGATCATCACTGCTGTTCCAAAACAGGATCTTATTACAGAAAAGACAATTTTCGTTCTTATCACGATGTTTACCAAAAAATTGATTACAAACATGAAAGCCCTGGTTATATAACTTAAGTAAATTCTGGCGTGATTTAGTCAATTGCGGACCCTTTTTGGGCGTCTTTTTTTCAACAGCTCGATGTTTTTTGCCTAGGACAGCACGTAAATGCTGATTTTCAATCTTCAATTCGGAATTTTCTTCTAAAATTCGCGTAACCCCTTCACGGAGTTCAGAAAATTTAGTCAGCATTAACTGTGTCTGAGCTTCCATACTCTTAAAACCTTCGTATAATTGTCGATCATCCAATCCGGTGTCACCTCTTTACCAAGTCATTTTAACCAGGCTAATGTTTTCAATGTCATCATTTCTAAAATATTCTGAAAATTAACGTTTTCCGTTAATAATTGATGGGTTTCTAACGTCATATCAATTATATTCAATAATTGATCCGTTGTAATCCGCTTGGCAACTTTAGTAATTTCGTCATAATTCTGCGGAAATTTCAAATCCTGTCGAGGTGTATTCTCAAACTTAACGTTCATCACGTCACACCAGATTTGAATCATCATTTCAGCCGTAATTTCACGGTCATGATGATTATGAATTAGCGGCATGATACTGATTTGGACCAATGGATACGCCATTAGGTTACCTTGTTCAATCTGTTTGAACCAAGTTCCGATGGCCTTTTGTAAAGTCCCGAACCAATCACCTGCGTTCCACTTCTTAGCGGTACCAACGTCATTGGTTAAAACGGCCAGTAAATTATATTGACTTGGGTTTACATCTGCGGCTTTCAATTCATTAAAAAAGACCTTTTTCGGAACTGATGGCAATTCGACGACCTGGGTTCGTGAAACGATCGTTGGCAAGATTGCCGATTTATCGTTCGTTAGTAAAAATGAAACGACGTTTCCTGACGGTTCTTCAATGAATTTTAACAGGCTATTGGCCGCACTAACTGTCATTCGGTCGGCATCGTTAATAATGAAGACCTTTAGGTTACCTTCAACGGCACTCTTTGAGAATTCAGCTTTAAGGTAACGAATCTGGTCAATTTTAATGCTTTGGCCACGTGGACTAATTAATACTACGTCAGGATGTTCATGCTTGGTAATCCGCATGCATTCATTACACTTGCCGCACGGGTAATTCTGATCAACCCGCTTACAGAACAACCGCATCGTGATGGTTAACGCTAAGGCTAATTTCCCGGAGCCGGGTTCACCACATAGTAAATACGCGTGAGATAACTGATTATTATGAACGACGTCCATGAAATGACCCGTTAAAGTCCGTTGCTTTCGGACCGCTTCACTTATGATTGAATTCATACTTTAAATCCTCAACTTACTTAAAAGCGATAAAACTTATCCATTGGCAACACCATTACGGTTGCCCCACCAACCTTTACGTTGACGGGATACGAAGTGTTATTGGCACCGCCGTCTAAGTTAACCGGTGGAGTAATGGATTGCTGGCGAGATCTAGAAACCCGTTTAATTAATTTCAGTAATCCAGGTAACTGTTTATCCTGAATCCCAATTAAATATGTCGTGTTACCAGATCTTAAGAAACCACCGGTCGTCGATAATTTAGTAGCGTTAAGATGCCGTTTGATCAAAGCCGTTAGTAATTTAGAAGCATCTTTATTTTGCACAACCGCAATTACTAATTTCATCAAGCATTCTCCTTAAATTTAAGGTGTGCGTCGTTCTTCAGTAATCGTAAAACATCAGCAACGACGTGCTCAACATCTTGATCCGCATTAATAACCTTAATTCGATTTGAATTAGCTTTAGCTAATTGATCATATGCATTATTAACCCGCTGATGGAAACCTAACTTTTCTTGATCCAAACGATCCATTTTATTTTGGCGATGATTCTGAATCCGATCTAAACCAACTTTAGCCGGAATTTTAAAGTAAATCGTTAGGTCCGGTTCCAATCCACCGGTTGCGTACTGGTTCAACTTTAGGATTGGTTTAAAACCTAGCTGACGACCACCACCTTGATAAGCGACTGAACTGTCAACGTAACGATCACACAGAACCGTCCGACCAGTTTTAAGTGCCGGAACGATGTCCTGAACAACGTGTTGACGTCGAGCAGCCGCGTACAATAATGCTTCGGTCTTAGCATCCATTGCGGTGTTATCAGGATCAAGGATTACGTGGCGAATTTCTTCAGCAATTCGATCTCCACCTGGTTCACGGGTAATCAACGGAGCCATCCCCGACGTCGGTCGAATTAATTTAAAAACCCGACTTAACGCCGTTGTTTTACCGGCCCCGTCGGATCCTTCAAACGAAATAAATTTACCTTTCATATCTACTTGCCTCAATTAATTATGATCAAGTCGAATTACATCTGAGTGCGATCCTTCATGGCTCGGTACAGAGTCATTTCATCGGCATATTCAATATCACTGCCAGCAGATAATCCATGTGCTAAACGAGTAACTTTAATTCCAGCGGGCTTGATCAACTTCGATAGGTACATTGCCGTAGCTTCACCTTCAGGCGTTGCATTGGTAGCAATGATAACTTCGTTAACCTTTGAATTTTTCTGAAGGCGTTTGAGTAACGATTTAATGTTTAGGTCTTGCGGTCCACGGCCTTCCATCGGTGATAGAACGCCATGCAAAACGTGGTATAAACCATGATAATCCTTCATTTTCTCCATTACCATTACGTCTTTTGGGTGTTCAACAACTAAAATCTTCGAACGGTCACGACGTGGATCTTTACAGATCTCACATGGATCCGTTTCAGTAAGGTTACCGCAAATTGAACAGTACGTTAATTTATCTTTGACATCAATTAATGCCTGAGCAAAGTTCTTAACGTCGTCTTTATTCATATTGACCGTAAAGTACGCTAATCGAATCGCAGTCTTACGACCAATCCCTGGTAGACGCATGTAACTACTGATTAATCTAGCAATGGGTTCAGGATACTGCATTTAATTACCTTCCCATTTTTAATGATTACATTCCAGGAATGTTTTTGGTGTATTTGCCTAGCGCATTCTTGGTTGCACTATCAATCTTCTTCATGGCATCGTTAGTTGCGCTAACGATCAAATCGGATAACGTGTCAGGATCCTTTGGATCAATGGCCTTAGGGTCCATCTTGATGTCTTGCATCTGATGATCACCTGTAAAGGTTACCGTAACTAAATTTTCGGGTGACTTACCAACAAATTCTTGTTGGTTGATGTTTCGCTGATCGGAGCCCATTTGTTTCTGGAGCTTCTTAACCTGTTTCATCATTTTACCCATGTTCATTCCACGCATCATATCGTATCTTCCCCTTTAATTAAAACTTTAATCATCTTTGATTTTTAGAATTTTGTTAATATCTTTACCAAATATTTTGACGGCTTTTTGCTTACTCAAACGAGCTCGTTTTTTCTTTGGACTTTCTGACGACTGAGGTGCTACGGATGACACCTGAGCTGAAGATGACATCAGCTGTGAATTCGAGTGGCTAACTGACACAACAGACGATGGCTGCGATTTTGGCGTTGTCGCTACCGAATCAGCGGATCTCACTGATGGTGTCCTGTTTTTAACTACCTGCGGCCGGTGCTTCATGTAATAATCTCGGCGAATCTTTGGCCACTGATCATCAGGTACAAAGACAACTGACGGTAAATTACCAACGATCTGGTCTAAATCACTACTTAACGTATTAATCAGATTTTGGTTTTCGCTAGCTCGTTCATAGAAAAATGAATAGGCAAACGCAACCACAATGCCCTTCTTACTGGCGGCAACCGGTTTAGAAACACTCATCATGGCCCGTTCAGTAACCGGCAACTTCCTGACGATCTGGTTCCAAGCTGATTTCATCCGATTAAGATCTGGACGCGTCGCCTTATTCAGGATTGGGTATACCTTAGCCAAGTCAACGTTAACTGACCTGGATGATGGACTTTCAGAAGTCGTCTGACTTGAAGATTGCTGATGACTAGCTTGAGCTGAATTTGAAGATGCTGGAGCCGTACGATGACTTTGCAGCCATTCGACCTTAGTCTTCAAATCATTAACCTGATGGGCTAAATCAGTGATCGCTTCATCCGTCTTACTATTCACCTGTGAACTCTGCGAAGATTGATTATGAATCGTAGCGATTCGAACCGTAAGGACTTCTAGATAAACGTCCGGATGAACCGTAAACCGCATTCGCTCTTCAACGGAATCCACTCGACCGATAATCTTATAGATCAAATCGGGGTTAATCTTTTTAGCTAAATTTTTAAAATTATCATCAACAATTCCGAGTTCTTTTTTAAGGACCATTTGCGGCGACTGTTGATACAGTAAGATGTCCTGACAGTAGTTAATCAACTCTTCAACGAATTGATTAGCATCTTTACCAGAATCTAAAATCTGTTGAACATCTGCTAAGGCATCTTTAACGTCGTGATCAGCGACTTCCTTTAAATATCGATAAAGTAAGTCTTTAGTGACACTTCCGGTAACTTCCAACGCATTATGATAACTGACGTGATCCTTACCGTAAGACATTACTTCGTCCAGGATACTTAAGGCGTCACGCATCCCACCTTCAGCGGATCGGGCAATTACCTTAAGGGCCTTGTCATCATAGGTAACCTTTTCATGCTTTAGAATGTACTGCATTCTGGAAAGGATATCGGCGGGCTGAATTCGCTGGAAATTAAACCGCTGCGTTCTTGAAATAATAGTGGCAGGAATCTTTTGGGGCTCCGTCGTTGCCATGATAAAAATCACGTGAGCCGGCGGTTCTTCTAAGGTCTTTAATAAGGCGTTAAAGGCTCCGGTTGACAACATGTGGACTTCATCAATGATGTACACCTTATATTTAGCCTGGGTTGGCGCATATTTAGCTTTATCACGGACGTTTCGGATTTCATCGACACCATTATTGGATGCGGCATCGATTTCAATCACATCGTTCAGTTTACCAGCGGTAATTGCTTTACAGATCGGGCAGTGATTGCAAGGTTCGCCATCCTTTTGGTTAGGACAGTTAACGGCCTTGGCAAAAATCTTGGCTGCCGAAGTCTTACCGGTCCCTCGGGGACCAGCAAACAGATAAGCATGACTGATTTGACCCGTGGTAATCGCGTTTTTAAGCGTCTGCGTAATTACCTGCTGACCAATCAGTTCATCAAACCGCTGAGGACGCCAAACTCGGTATAAAGCTCGGTAACTCATGGTGATTTCCTTTCATAAAACCCAAATTCCTACTACTTCTAAATTATATTATTTCAGCCGCTTTAAATCTACATCGAGATCTAAATTTCAAGTTGAGATGACAAAAGGCTCTTAACTAATTTAATAGCTAAGAGCCTTCCTCTTTATTAAAAAATTAATTTCAAATCAACGAGAAGCACAGGGTGAGTCTTACTTAGTGCTGCTCCCTCTCGGGCCTGACACAGTTCATAAGGACACCTTTGCTTCAGGGCCTTTCGGCATTATTAATAATAGCGTATTTTGTAAAATTTGTCCAGTCACAATTATCGACGCTGACGGAAGAAGTTTCGCATCTTATTAACAGCTTGTTCACGATAGATACCACTTGTAACGGCCACCTGATGGTTTAACCGTTTGTCCGTTGGAATATGATACAAACTGTCAACACCACCAAATTTCGGGTCTGGAGCACCATAATATAGATGACGCATTCGAGCGTTAACAATTGCCCCAGCACACATGATGCACGGTTCAATCGTGACGTAGATGTCACAATCGTCTAACCGCCAGCTATGCAACGTATCACAGGCTTCATGAATGGCATAAATTTCGGCATGACCTAAGGCATCCTGAGACATTTCACGCAAGTTATGACCCGTACCGATTACTTTACCATCGTGGACGACAACGGCGCCAATCGGCACTTCGTTGATCAATGCCGAATAGTCAGCTTGCTGCAACGCCAGCTTCATAAATTTTTTAACGTTCTGATCCATTGAATTCACCCTCGAAAAATACTTTCTAAGATATAATAACCTTTATCACGTTTAACGATTTGGCAGTTGCCATAAGTCTTCGTCATGGCTCGTTTTGCGGATGGTTCACCCTGCTTACGGCGAACGACAGCAGTTAAAGTTCCGTTTGGTAACAGATGATCTTTAGCCTTCGTTAAGATCGTCATAACGACCTTTTTGCCAGCTCTAATCGGTGGGTTCGTCACGATCCCCGCAAACTTTTGGTCGATATTCTGATAAATATCGGAACTAGCGACTTTAACGTTATTTAAATGATTCAGTTTTACGTTTTTACGGGCCAGATCCAGAGCCAAATTATTTACGTCAGTCAACAAGAATTTTCGATCTGGATTAGCTTTAGCTAAAGCGATCCCAATTGGACCGTAGCCACAGCCTAGATCAAGAATGTCGCCCTGTGGCATCTTATTGACATCGGTATATTTAATAATCACCCGTGATCCGTAGTCCACGGTGTACTTAGAAAACACACCGTTATCACTTTCAAATTGAAGGTCATTTCCTAATAATTTAAAGGTCCATTTTCGAATCTGATGATGGACGTGTGGATTCTTAGAATAATAATATTCAGCCATCGTTTGCCAACTTTCAAATTTATTTTTAATTCGAGTTTTTGCACTATATTTAGTGCTTTCATACCATTTTCACACTAAATATGGCATTAGCTCAAATTGAATTTTTATTCATCTGATGTACACTTTTAATTGTAAACGAGTTTCAAAATTAAATTAAAAATCTGCATTTTTAACTTGCGGATCATAACTCAATCGTCGTATAAATGGTGGAATCATTAGATGATTCCACCTATTTTGCCAATTTTTCACTTAAAGGGGACTATCTAATGGCATTAAGTAAGTTACACAACGTGTCCTACTTCGAACTCAATAACGAAATTAACATCCCGTCACACGGTAAAATCCAATTAGATAAGGATCAGGAAGCTCTACACGCATTCTTAAAAGAAAACGTTGAACCCAATACCATTCGTTTCAAATCTCTTAAGGATCGAATTGACTACTTAATTTCCCATGATTATATCGAATCGGGATTCATTAAAAAATACCCGTTCTCATTCATCAAGAAATTATACCGTTATCTTAAATCTCAGCATTTTCATTTCAAATCATTCATGGCCGCTTACAAATACTACGTTCAATATACGCTTAAGACCAACGACAATGAATACTATTTAGAAAATTACATCGACCGAGTTGCTGCCAACGCATTATTATTCGCTGACGGTAACCAGAAATTATGTATGGAAATCGCTTCGGAAATGATCCATCAACGTTACCAACCCGCTACGCCAAGTTTCTTGAATGCTGGTCGTAAGCGTCGTGGTGAATTCGTATCGTGCTTCTTAATCCAAACCACTGATAACATGAACACGATCGGTCGAACCATTAACTCGGCCTTACAGTTATCCAAAATCGGTGGTGGTGTTGGAATCAACTTATCCAATTTACGTGCCGCCGGTGACCCGATCAAAAAGATTCGCGGGGCCGCAAGTGGTGTTGTCCCGGTTATGAAACTATTAGAAGATAGTTTTTCATACTCCAACCAATTAGGTCAGCGTCAAGGTGCCGGAGTCGTTTACCTAAGCGTCTTCCATCCTGACATCAAAGCTTTCTTAGGTGCCAAGAAAGAAAACGCCGATGAAAAGATTCGTGTTAACACCTTGTCATTAGGAATTACGGTTCCTGATAAATTCTACCAGCTTTGCCGTGAAGATAAAGAAATGTACATGTTCAGTCCTTACGACGTTCAACGGGTTTACGGAGTTCCGTTCTCATACGTTGACATCACCAAGGAATACGACAAGATGGTAGCTAACCCAAAGATCCACAAAAAGCACATGCCAGCTCGAGAATTAGAAGATGACATCAGTATGCTTCAGCAGGAATCCGGTTACCCATACATCATGAACATTGATACCGCTAACCGTGATAATCCGATCGACGGTAAGATTGTCATGAGTAACCTTTGTTCCGAAATCATGCAGGTTATGAAGCCATCTGTTGTTGATGACGAACAGCACTTTGCTAAGTTAGGGACCGATGTTTCCTGTAACTTAGGATCCACTAACATCGTTAACTTGATGGCATCACCTAACTTTGGTAAATCCGTTGAAGCTATGACCCGTGCGTTAACGTTCGTCACTGATCATTCCAACATCAGCGTGGTTCCGCCAGTTCAAAACGGTAACCGTAAATCTCATTCCATCGGTTTAGGTGGCATGGGCCTTCATGGTTACTTAGCTAAGAACCACATTTACTACGGTTCCAAAGTTGCCGTTGAATTTACCAGCGTTTACTTCATGTTATTGAACTACTGGACCTTAAAGACATCGTGCCAGATCGCTAAGGAACGTCATCAGACCTTTTATAACTTTAAGAAGAGTAAATATGCCGATGGCAGCTACTTTGACAAGTACGTAACTAAGTACTGGGGACCACAATTAAAGCGCACCAAAGAACTATTTAAGGGCATCTTCATTCCAAATCAGGATGACTGGAAACAGTTACGTGATGAAGTCATGAAGTATGGTTTATATAACCAGAACCGCATGGCCATCGCACCAAATGGTTCTATTTCATACATTAACGATACGACCGCTAGTATCCATCCAATCATTGACCGGATTGAAGAACGTTATGAATCCAAGACCGGTAAGATTTATTACCCAGCACCGTACTTATCAAACGATACGTTACCGTACTATCAGTCTGCTTATGACATCAACATGTGTAAGGTCATCGATACTTATGCCGCCGCTCAACAACACGTTGATCAAAGTATGAGTATGACGATGTTCATGCGTTCCACCATTCCAAAAGGTCTTTACCCTTGGAAGAAGCACGATAAGACGCAGAAGATGACAACGCGTGATCTTAATATCATCAGAAACTACGCTTTCTATAAGGGTATTAAGTCGATCTACTATGTTCGAACCTTTACGGATGATAAGCAAGAAATTGGTGCTAATCAATGTAAGAGTTGTGAAATTTAATTCAAACCAAATTTAAATCAAGTCGTTGTTAGTCCAATCCGTTTAACATTAAGGATAACGGTCGATTAACAACGACTTTTTTGATATACTAGATACTATCGAAAAAGGTATAATAGATGTATATTAATCAATTACTTCACAATAATTAGTAATTAAGGAGATTTTCAATGAATAACTACAAAGCGATCAACTGGAATGACATCAGTGACGAAATCGATAAAGCCACTTGGGAAAAGCTAACTGAACAATTCTGGTTAGATACCCGTATTCCGTTATCCAATGATTTAAAAGACTGGCGTTCATTAGACGATGACCACCGTTGGGTCGTCAGCCATGTCTTTGGTGGATTAACGTTATTGGATACCCTTCAGTCTCAAGATGGGATGGCCGCATTACGTAAAGACGTTCGTACGCAACAAGAAACCGCCGTTCTTAACAATATTCAGTTTATGGAATCAGTCCATGCCAAAAGTTATTCTTCCATTTTCTCCACGTTAAACACTCCCGATGAAATCGCAGAAATCTTTAACTGGAGTGATACTGAAGAATTCTTACAGAACAAAGCTAAACGCATTTATGAACTTTACCATGACGATGAAGACCCGTTAAAGAAGAAAATTTCAAGTGTATTCTTAGAAACCTTCCTATTCTACTCTGGTTTCTTCACCCCACTCTGGTACTTAGGTCATAATAAGTTACCTAACGTTGCCGAAATCATCAAGTTAATTCTTCGTGATGAATCTGTCCATGGTACCTACATTGGTTACAAATTCCAGATTGGTTTTAACCAGTTAGACAAGCCTGAACAGCAGCGTATCAAAGACTGGATGTATGACTTCTTATACGCACTTTACGAAAACGAAGTTAAGTACACCCACTTACTTTATGATCAAGTCGGCTGGACTGGCAAAGTCTTAACCTTTATTCGTTACAACGCCAACAAGGCTTTGATGAACTTAGGCCAGGACCCGTTATTCCCCGATACCGCTAAAGATGTCGATCCAATCGTTATGAACGGAATTTCAACGACTACCGCTAACCATGACTTCTTCTCACAGGTTGGTAATGGTTACCGTTTAGGCCAAGTTGAAGCCATGAACAACAGTGATTACGATATTGGTCGTCCGAAGAAAGACTTAGGTAAGTTCTTCTATCCTAACGATAAGAATACTGGAAACGACCTTAAAGTTTCTAAGAAAGACTTATTCAAGGATCCACAGAAGACTCGTGAAGCTAAGCGAGCTAAGGAACAAGCTAAAAAGAACCATAAAAATAACTAAATTTTAAATAATTTAAAGTAACAAAAAAGTTCTGAAAATATTAATTTTCAGAACTTTTTATTTTACAATTTTCTAATTTAATTATTCATTATTATTAGAAAAGATCTGGATCAATGACGGATGTTTATCCTTCTTGTTGACGTGCTGGTTAACTAATAATAAGAGCTGAAGCATGGTAAAAATCAGCGAGCTGCGCTTTCGATATACGATATATCTAGGTTTCCAATCGGATACGAACTTGTTCTTATAGTCCCGTAATCCCTTGAAACTGTAGAATTTATAACCATACTTGAAGATCAAATGAGCTAACCGTTCATCAACGAAACTAAACTTGGATTCACCAACGTTAGATAGCGGAGCCATCCCTAAGTTAAAAATTTGGTACCCATCATCACGTGCCTTCTTGAACAACGTGATGAAGATGCCATCCATTATCCCGGATGGCGCACTCTTCAGTGATCTCATCAAATCAATTGAAGTTACATTATGATTGCCGTTGGGCATCAGATTAGCAAATGAAATGATCTTACCTTTCGGATCCTTCATGATCGCAATTGGGGCCTGACTTAAGTAATAATCATCAAAGTAACCTAACGAGAAGCCCTTTTCTTGATTACCGTCTAACCAGTCATCAGAAATGTGACGCAAAGTCTTCAAAAATTCAGGCTTAAACGGTGGTTTAACAATCTCGAACTGATAATGCTTTCGCTCAAATTTATGCATTAGAGCTCGGTCACCACGATGTTTACTACCAGCTAAACTAAAGTTTTGTAGATCAACAAAGCCTTCTTCACCGAACTTCGTAAAGTCAAAGCCCTTTTCATGAAGCAGCATCGTAAACCGTTCACCAACTTCATAAAAGACTAGTGACATGCCTAATTTATCAGCATCGTTCATAAATTGGTCAACGGCTGGATCCATTTTGGCTCGGTTACCGACGGGTTCACCCATGATAACTAACTTATTAGCCTTCTGTTTGAACATGAAGAACAACTGATCCTGATGATTTTCACGATAGAAGTAAATCTGTTTATCACGCATAAAGGCCAGATGACTAATTTCGTTACCACCGTATTTATTAATAACGTTCCGAACTCGTTTAGCCGTCTTAACGTCAAACGGCTGGTTTAACCAGGCAACGTTCTTATGAGATAAGAATCGATAAATAATGATGACGATTAAAATGGCAACCAATAATCCTAGGAAACCAGCGAACCATACTTGGTACGACGGAAATAGGTACGTATTTGAGAAATGCAGGAATGCGTAACGATAACGTGTATAAATTCCGACAAAGGAATAAATAATAAAGGTTACCGTGAAGATGATGGTATCCATGATCTTCTGACCCCATGAATACGTCAACTTTTCACGATATAGGCAACCTTTGGATAACCATAGGCAAATCAAAATGATGGCAAAGGTTACACACATACTAATTGGAAATTCCTGTTTCCAGAGTGAATTAGCCATTGCGATTACCATCACAATTACGGTCGGCCAGAACGCTTTCTTAATTCGAGAACCAATTCCTCGGGCCAAGCCAATGAAGATAAACGCAAAGATCATGTTGGTCAGTTGATCAAGGAAGTAAAACGTATACGGTTCCAACGATAGATAAACTTTATTAACTAAAGCAAAATTAGGAACAGTTGCCAATAACAGCATCATAATTGCTGAGAAGTACATAAAGATCGTTAACACGATCTGAGCGGTTCGTTGAATAATGGTCGCTGGAATGCCGTCTAACGAATTATTAATTCGACGACCTGTATCATGAATCAATAGAATAATACCTACGGTAACTGGTGCAATATAGTAAAAAGCACGGTACAAAAGATCCCAAACTAATGCGGCACTTGTTGAAAGGCCCATCGCTTTTAATTCACCGACCATGACAACATCAAAGCCACCAAGGCCCCCAGGCATCATTGAGACAACTCCGGCAACGTTCGCAATGATAAACAGCGGAAAAATGCTGACTAAATCAACATGAACGTGCATAAACGCACCAATAATTATGAATAAAGCGGCACAGCCACCCCATTCACAGCAGGATCCCAATATCAATTTAAGTTCACGATTAAGTGTTAAATCTTTAAAGAAACTAAAGTTCTTGACCCTGGTAAATATAAAGATAGCAGGGAAGTAAATTCCTCCAGCTAGTAGAATGTACCAGTAACGTTCCAATCGCGGATCAACGTGAAAGCCAAAGATCATTACTAAGGCAACTAAACAGTACGTTGATAGTCCAGCAAGTAGGAACAAAGCAACTTTCGATAACGCATAGATAATCTGCTTCTTGGAAGATCCTTTACTGTAAAAATGAGCTCGTAAGCTAGCGCCAAGGAAACCACCAAATCCGGCAATATTAGTTAAAGTATTAACGATCCAGCCACTTTTAACGATGTAACCCGTTTTAAACTTACTTGGCAGCAGATCAACCATTGAAAAGTCATAGGTCAACATCGGTAATACCGATATGAAGCCTAAGACTAATAAGATTGATAATGAGGTCGGTGTCTGGGTTCTAAATGCTTTAAGCATCTGGGGACCACTAACATCAGAAATAATTCCTGAACCAACGTAAATGACAACGCCTAAAACAAATAAGGCAAACAAAAGTTTAATTGCCGTAAAATGCTTATTAATAAAATTAACGGTCTTATAGTATAACGTTCTCAAAGGAATCCTCCGTAACTATCGATCAAACGAATTAGTTATAAGATATGAACACATCACATTATACCTTATAACAAAAAAGACGTGCAACATTCTAAAGAATGCGGCACGTCTTTTGTGTAAATCTTAAAAGTTAATGATTTACTTAAGGGTTACGGTACAACCGGCAGCTTCTAAGGTCTTCTTCATCTTAGCAGCATCAGCCTTCTTGACACCCTTCTTTAAGATGGATGGAGCACCATCAACAAGGTCTTTAGAATCCTTTAAGCCCTTGCCAGTGATATCATGAACAGCCTTGATAGCTTTGATCTTAGCTGCACCTGGCTGAGTTAATTCAACGTCAAATGCGCTCTTAGCAGCAGCACCGTTACCGTTACCACCGGCAGCAGGAGCAGCTGCAACAGCAGCCTTAACGCCGAATTCTTTTTCGATTGATTTAACTAAATCGTTTAAATCAGTAATTTTAGCTTCTTTTAATTGAGAAATGATATTATCTTTATCAAAAGCCATGTTAATTTCCTCCTATTATTAATAAATCGATATTTTTAAATTAAGCGGCATCATTGCCAGCCTTTGACTTCTTTTCAGCCATAGCCTTAACAATAAGTGCAACTTTTCTGATTGGATCTTGTAATACGTTTGCAAGAGTAGACAGTAATTCTTTGCGACTTGGTAAGGAAGCATAAGTTTCAATGGTCTTAACAGGAACCATTTTGCCATCAATTACGCCACCTTTGAATTCAACAACACCCTTAGTAGCCTTACTCATCTTGAGTAAAATCTTGGATGGTTCGATTGGATCCTTGGTAGCAAAAGCAACGGCAGTCGGTCCTTTAGAGAACTTTTCAAAGCCTTTGTAACCAACTTCGTTAGCAGCACGAACTAAGATATTGTTCTTAACAACGTGGAAACTAGAGCTAGCTTTGTATAAGGCCTTACGTAACTTAGTCATTTGACCAACTTTTAATCCACGATAGTTAACAACGATAGCTGACTTAGAGTTCTTAAGTAAGTCAGCAAACTTTTTAACTTCTTGCTTTTTAGCTTCTAATACATCTTTCTTCATCAGGTTCACCTCCTAATTCAAAGATTAATTAATCTTAAAATTTATTCGGGTAATAAAAAATCCCCATGCCTACCCAGACATAGAGAGAAATCGATGATTATTCGAATTCAATTCCTCGGCAGGTATTATTGAGATCAACGATCGCCTGAGTCTTGGGTAGAATTAATTACATGATTAAATATATCATAATCTAATCAGATATTCAAATGAGGATTTTTTAAACGTTGTTAAAAATTACTTGTTAAAAGAATTTAAATCAACTTTAACGCCAGGGCCAAAGGTAGATGATACAGAAATGTTCTGGATGTAATCACCCTTGACAGAGTCTGGACGACTTTTAACGATAACGTTTTCAAGTGCAGTAAAGTTTTGGACTAACTTCTTAGTATCAAATGAAACTTTACCAATGATTGCAGCAACGTTACCATCACGGTCAGTTCGGTAAGTAACCTTACCAGACTTAGAATCCTTAACCGCTTTAGCAACGTTCATGGTAACAGTTCCAGTCTTTGGGTTAGGCATTAAACCTTTAGGCCCTAAGATACGACCTAAACGACCAACAACTGGCATCATATCAGGTGTTGCAATGGCAACATCAAAGTCTAACCAGCCGCCTTGGATCTTTTTAGCTAAGTCGTCAGAACCAACGTAGTCAGCACCAGCTGCTTTAGCAGCCTTAGCGTTATCACCTTTAGCGAATACGATAACGGTCTGTTTCTTACCAGTACCGTTTGGTAATACTAAAGCACCACGTAACTGCTGATCAGCTTGCTTAGTATCAACGTTTAATTTGAATGCAACTTCAACGGTAGCATCAAACTTAGCGTAATCGATCTTTTTAACTAAATTAATGGCATCGGTAACAGGATATGCTTTACTTGAGTCAACCTGCTTCAATGCTTCTTGATACTTTTTACCTCTTCTACGAGCCATCGAAAATTCCTCCTTGCTGTGGTTGTAACGGAAATATAACCTTCCACTAATGCATTAGTAATGCACAGAGATCAGGCTTATATTATTTGACGGTAATACCCATACTACGAGCAGTACCTTCAACCATCTTCATTGCTGAATCAATACTACTAGCGTTAAGATCCTTCAGCTTAGTCTGAGCGATCTTCTTAACGTCAGCCTTGGTAACACTACCAACTTTCTTGGTGTTAGGTGTACCAGAACCAGACTTAACACCGGCGGCTTTCTTTAATAAGTCAGATGCTGGTGGAGTCTTAACAACGAATGAAAATGTGTGATCTCCATATACACTAATAACAACGGGGACAACAGTGCCTTTCTGGTTAGCAGTTTTGGCATTGAATTGTTTAGTAAAGCCCATAATGTTGATACCAGCTTGACCTAATGCAGGTCCAACTGGAGGAGCAGGTGTTGCTTTACCTGCTGGAATTTGTAACTTAATTACGTTAGCTACTTCTTTTGCCACGAGACATTCCTCCTTAAGTCCGTGTGTGGTCATAAAGGAGATTAATATTTCTCCTCCCACATAAGTGAGTTAACACACATTGAAAAATATAACATTATTTAACCATAAAAACAATGGCTATATTTATTCAACGGGTTTAACTTCACCGAATTTCAATTGAGTATTGGTTTCTCGACCAAACATGTTGATATTAACGTTTAATTTAGCTTGATCAGCATTAATGTTGGTGATCTTGCCAGATAAGCCTGAAAATGCACCAGCGGTGATCGTAACGGTATCACCAACTTTAGCATTTAACTTGGTTTCGTTTTCAGGTTTCTTTTCGTGAAGTCGATCTAAGATTAACTTAACTTCACTGTTTAATAACGGTACTGGCTTACTGCCTTGACCGTGTGATCCTAAGAACCCAGTAACACCTGGTGTGTTTCGGACAATATACCAGGATTGATCAGTCATAATCATTTCAACGATTACGTATCCTGGGAACGTCTTATCCATCTTTAGTGTCTTTTTACCCTTTTTATCAGTGACACGTTCAGGTGTGGCGGGAACTACTACTCTGAAGATGTAGTTAGTCATTCCCATTGATTTTTCTCTGGATTCAAGGTTAGCTTTAACTCTGTTTTCATACCCAGAGTACGTATGAACGACATACCATCGTTTTTCAGGTTTTTCAGCAGATTCCATCAAAACTTTGCTCCTTTTACTCTAATTAAACGCTATTAATTATATCATATCGATCCTTAACAATTTTTACAGTAAACCCAATAGGGACTGTAAAATCCCATCGATAATTGCAAAAAAGATTGCAAAGAAAATTGACGTTCCGATTACAGTGCACGTATCACGTTTAGTCTGATGTACATTAGGCCAAACAACCTTTTTCATTTCTTTGCAAACGGATTTTAAGAATTTAATTAACCTCATTTTATCCTCCCATTAATCATTAACGAGTTTCTTTATGCAATGTGTACTTACCACAATGTTTACAGAATTTTCTTAATTCTAATCGTTTCGGATTATTAGGATTGACGGTAATCGTATAATTTCTAGCTCCACATACGGTACAAGCTAGAGCAGCTTGTCTTTTATTACTGGCCATTAAATTACCTCCATAATTCAAAATAATAGTATCATTTCACGGGTAAACAGTCAATCTAGCCCGTTATCAAGCATTCTTTTATACTTAAATTTACAACGAGCATAAGCATTTTTGACCTTGTTGATTGAACAATTATTATCTTTAGCAACATCAGACTCTGATTTATGTTTTATACCGATATCAATAAGTACTCTCTGCTCAAATTTTGAACAATGGGTCATTAATTTTATTAAATCTTCATTATTTATCACAAATTGTTCAGGATGAGTTGCTTTAGTATCACTAATCATATCATCATAATAACTTTGATTAGCACTATATGATGTTAAACAGTTATTCGGAATTCGTTTTTGGGCGTTTGCTTTCCGAACAACATCATAAAAACGATTTCTCACGCAACTTTTATAATAAGCTCCAAAATTAACTTGTCTCTCAATATCATAAGTCCTAATAACGTCAGTCATTACGATGTCGGCTTCTTGCTTCCAATCATCGAATTCCATCCAAGGAAGATAAATTTCACCATTAAAAGATTTAACTATCGGTAAATATCGATCAGATAATTTAGAAAATAAATCTTCATCAACGATATTACCTTGGCTATCCGTCATCTTATTAATTAATTCTTGGTCATCCTGTCGGCCCTGGGCTGTCATATACATGGCACTCCAATTTCTAAATGAATTAAATTAATAAAGTGTTAATACCTTATTAATTTAATAATTAATTTATCAGAAAGTGAATATTCTAACAAGCCATAAGACTTGAGCCAACGGGGAATTATCAATTAATTAATCATTAAAGATTAATTATTTAATGATGTGGATGTGAATATCTGGACAATCGATCCCGTAATTTAGACAATTCCGACAATTGTTTCTTGTTCCACGGAACCTTACGGACCATGTCCTGATTTTGGTAATTATGAACCTGGCGATTAACTTCGTATCGAGTCTGTTTAATACGGTCCCATAATTCACTATCGGGCATTCGCAAGGCACCCGCTGAAAAGACAGTCCACTGTTCAGCGTCATCACTGGTAACAACCACGATCTGAACAAAACGAGACTGCTTTTTACGAACCAACGCTTCAATATAACTATCAGCGGTTTCATCTTTTCTGGTCCAAACGACGTCCAAATTATAACGTTTATCCTTTTGCGATAATCCTGGAACGTACATGGCATCAAAGACGACGATCATCGGAATATTCCGATATTTTTTGTAATCAGACAGCTCACGAAGCAATTCATCACGAGCGTCACCCAATCGATTAGCTAACTTAAGGCGATTTAAATGAGGCCATTGACCAATGACGTTATACGCATCGATTACTAAAATAGTTTTCTTCATTTAAATCACCTCCTAAAAATTAATTTATTAATATTTAATTATCAAAAATTTAATCACAATGAATGACGTGAATTAAAGCCTTGGTACATAACTAATCCAGCCGCAACACTGGCGTTTAGACTCTGGATCTTACCTAACATCGGGATCGTCAGCATTTCATCCATCTGTTTCTTTAATAGTGGTGAAATACCTTTACCCTCGTTACCAATCACCAAGGCAACCGGGCCCTTAGCGTTCCAGCGTCGATAATCAACACCGTGAATATCGGTTCCGAAGATCCAGGTACCCATTTTCTTTAATTTCTTAACGGTTTTAACTAAGTTCGTGACCCGGACAACTGGAACTCGTTCAATTGCTCCAGCTGAAGCCTTAGCAACCGTTGACGTTAAACCAACGGCTCTGCGCTTCGGAATAATGACTCCGGTAACGCCGGTGGCATCAGCCGTTCTAAGCATCGAGCCTAAATTATGCGGATCTTCAATCCGGTCTAACACCAAGAAGAACGGATCGGTTCCCATTTCATGAGCATGATGTAACGTGTCATCGATCGTAAAGTATTTATAAGCCGCAATGGCTAAAATAACACCCTGGTGATTCTGATGATCCGACAAGTAATCCAGTTTTTGACGCGGGACCTTTGAAATCACCAGATGCCGTTCCTTCGATAATTTAACGATTTCGTTGATGGTGTCATCGTACTTAACGTTATCTTGTAAGAAGACTTTGTTAATACTCTGCTTTTTATTTTGTAACGCGGCAACGACTGGATGCCGGCCGATAATCATATCACTCTGGTTATTTTTCATATTTAACTCGCCCCACATCAACTTGTTTAATGCACCAATCACAGAAGTTCGTTACTCGCTGATGCTGATTGCTTAATTCTAAGTAACCTAAGACCGCTTCAAAGCCGGTCGAGATCCGGTAGGTAAGAACACTAGTATGCTTAGCATGCGTATGACTTTTGGCATTTCGACCCCGCTTGAAAACGGAAATTTCATCAGGCTTTAAGAAGTTATCTTTCTTCATCAAAGCAATTAATCCCGCTTGAGCCTTAGCTGATACATAATCCGTAGCCTTTTTCTGTAAACGCCATGGCTTGGTAATGCCAAGAGCTAATAAATGCCGACGAATCGGTGTTTCATAAACGGCATCGCCCAAATAGGCCAGGGCAATTCCGTTAATCTGGTTATAATCTACATCTTCATCCATATACTTTATTATTCCCTTCTAAATCTCGTGCCTTGTGGAGTATCTTCAAGGATGATTCCTTTAGCTTTCAAATCATCCCGAATTTGATCACTAAGTTTAAAGTTACGGTGCTTTCTAGCGTCAGCACGCTTCTGGATCAATGCTTTGATCTTATCATCATTTAACTTTGGCGCTTGATACTTAATCCCAAAGATTGATGATAAGGTTACTAATTCATGTAAGAGCAGTTCAACGGTGTCTTTAGTAACCTTAGATTGGCTTACGTAGACGTTGCCTAATTTAGCTAACTTATAAACTTCGGCAATCCCGTTTTGAACGTTAAAGTCATCATTCATCGCAGACTTAAAATGATCCTTAATCTGTTCGACTTTTTGTTGAACGTCAGAATCCAAGCCCGGTTCAGCACCTTTCAAACGATAGTTCAGATTATTGTAGGCGGCCCGTAATTTATTCAAGTTACTGGAAGCTTCCTTTAAACTGTCGTCAGAATATTGAATTGGACGCCGGTACTGAGTAGTTGACATCAGGAACCGAATCACCTGGGGATCAACGTGCTTAACTAGATCGTGAACCATCACAAAGTTATGTAATGATTTACTCATCTTTTCGTTATCTTTACCAATGGTAACGAAACCGTTGTGCATCCAATAGTGAACGAACGGTTTACCCGTTTTGGCTTCACTCTGAGCTCGTTCGTTTTCATGATGTGGAAAGGCTAAGTCTTCACCACCACCGTGAATATCGATCGTGTCGCCTAGGTACTTAGTGGCCATGACTGAGCATTCGATATGCCAGCCGGGACGACCTGGGCCCCAAGGTGACTGCCAGTGAATTTCACCGGGCTTAGCTTTCTTCCATAAAGCAAAGTCCAACGGATTTTCCTTCTGGGCTAATTCTTTTGACGTGACGTGTTGACTAGCACCGGATTCTAAGCTATCTAAACTTTCGTGAGCCAAAGCTCCGTACGTGGGGAACTTTTTGACTCGATAGTAGACACTGCCGTTAGATTCATAGGCAAAGCCCTTTTTAACCAAAACTTTAATAAAGTTAATAATGTCTGGAATATTGTGGGTTGCTCGTGGATTCTTGGTGGCTCGCTGAACATTTAACGCATCAATATCCTGATAAAAGACCTTGATGTACTTATCAGCTAGTTTAGGAACGGTTGTGTGTTCCTGGTGAGCTTCACGAATCATTTTATCGTCAACGTCGGTAAAGTTAGACACGTAATTAACGTGATAACCTAAGTATTCAAAATAACGACGAACTGTATCAAACGCGATAATACTTCGGGCGTTACCAACGTGAATGTAATTGTAAACGGTCGGTCCACAAACGTACATGTCAACAACGCCGGGATGGATCGGTTTAAACGGTTCTTTTTTCTGTGTTAGAGTATTATAGATTTTTAACAATGAACTTACCCCGGATCTCGTTTTCATGTTTTTTAAATTATTCCTAGTTTTATCATAGCATAACCTAGCGAAATCAATCTTGGTTTTAAGTTACCAAATAAAAAAGCCTGGCTTATCACCAGACTTAATCTCAATTAAAATTAAAATTCTTTATTTAGTAATCTGCTTCAGAGTTTCGCTAACGTGATTTAAAGCACGCTTACGACCGATTAATTCAATCGATTCTGGTAATTCAGGACCACTCATTTCATGAGTAACGGCAATTCGAATTGGCATCCATAACTTACGGCCACGAATTCCAGTATCTTTCTGAATTGACTTGATAACGTGTAAAATCTGGTACTGATCAAAGATCGGTAAGGCTTTGGCACGCTTATAGAATTCAGTTAATACCTTTGGAGCGGTATCGTTACTGATTTCCTTTAAAGCAGCACCTTCAACCTTCTTTGGTTCAGTGAAGAAGACGGATGCTTCTTTATTGATCTGAGCCATGTAACTCATCTGTGGCTTGTACAGACGAATCAACTGACGAGCCCATTCAAGAGTCTTTGGATCAGGATCTTTTGGAATGTTACCAGCCTTGATTAATTCGTAAAGTGCGGCGTCCATAACTTCGTTTTCGTCGCTCTTCTTGACGTACTGGTTATTGATCCAAGCTAACTTCTTCTTATCGAATTTAGCTGGTGACTTACTTAAACGAGAAGCATCGTAAAGCTTGATGAACTGCTTCTTCGTGTATAATTCACGAGTCCCCTTTGGTGACCAGCCTAAGAGAACGATGAAGTTGAACATAGCTTCTGGTAAGTAACCTAATTCACGGTACTGTTCGATGAACTGTAGTACGGATTCATCACGTTTACTTAACTTCTTACCAGTCTTAGCACTGGTGATTAAGCTCATGTGACCAAACTTTGGTGCTTTCCAGCCTAATGCTTCATAGATCATTAGTTGCTTAGGTGTGTTGGATACATGATCATCACCACGGAATACATGGGTAATGTGCATCTTGTGATCATCGACAACCACGGCAAAGTTATAGGTAGGCATGCCACTACGTTTAGCAATGACAAAGTCACCACCGATATCATCAGAGTCAAAACTTAAGTGACCCTTAACGATATCGTCCCAACTATAGGTCTTACCTTTCGGAACTTTGAAACGAACAACGGGCTTTAAACCTTTAGCTTTACAGTCCGCAACGTACTTCTTCTTCTGGTCAGGAGTCATACCTTCGTATTCGTTAGTGTAATGCGGTGGAACACCGATAGCTTTTTGTTCAGCACGATCTTCTTTTAACTGCTTTTCGGTTCGGTAAGAATAGTAAGCATGGCCTTCTTTAATCAATTTCTGGATTAAAGGAGTGTAGACGTTTTCCTTGTAACGGGTAGTCTGACGATATGGTCCGTAAGGTCCACCAATATCGGGACCTTCATCCCAATCTAAGCCTAACCATTTCAGGTTATCTAATTGACTCTTGGTACCACCTTTAACATCACGTTTCTGGTCGGTATCTTCGATTCGAATGATGAACTTACCATGATTATGTCTAGCAAATAGATAATTAAAAATCGCGGTACGTGCGTTACCAATGTGCAGATGTCCTGTTGGACTTGGTGCGTAACGAACGCGGACTTCTTGCTTAGCCAAAGCTAATTCCCCTTTTTTATGATTATTATTTACGCTTTAAATAAACTAACTGGGTAATTTATCGAATACCCGTTTATTATTAATTTTACAATGAATGGCTTAAAAAATAAAGAACTTCCGAATCAATTATCTTCCTAACGCAATCTTCAACGCCTGATTTAAAGTCGTTACACCAATCACGTCGATTCCTTCTGGTGGCTGCCAGCCTTCAAGGTTATGCTTCGGAATCAAAACTCGTTTAAAGCCTAACTTCTGGGCTTCAGTCACTCGTTGTTCAATTCTGGTCACCCGACGAATTTCACCGGTTAAGCCGATTTCACCAATGTAGCATTCCTCCGGGTTAGTACTGATATTCCGATAACTCGAGGCGATACTGACGGCCATTGCTAAATCAATCGCAGGTTCATTCAAGGTAATGCCACCAGCGGCCTTAAGATAGGCATCCTGGTTCTGCAGCATCAAGCCACACCGTTTTTCCAAGACAGCCATCAAAATTGATACTCGGTTCCGGCTTAATCCCGACGCGGTTCGCTGGGCATAGCCAAAGATCGATGGTGTAACTAATGCTTGGATCTCAACCAAAATCGGTCGAGTTCCTTCCATCGCAACTACGATGGCTGATCCAGTTGCGTTGCGTAATCGTTCTTCAAGAAAGATTTTAGACGGGTTCTTAACTTCTTTAAGACCCTGATAACGCATCTCAAAGACACCTAATTCATTGGTGGATCCAAATCGATTCTTAACGGAGCGCAGAATTCGGTAGGAATGATGCAAATCACCTTCGAAAAAGAGCACCGTATCAACCATGTGTTCCAAGGTCTTCGGGCCAGCAATAGATCCACCTTTGGTAACGTGGCCCACCAGAAAAATGGTGATCCCGTTAGTTTTAGCCGTCCCCATTAAATCGGAAGTGACACCGCGAACTTGTGATACAGAGCCAATCGCCGATTGAATTGACGGTTCCTGGACGGTCTGAACGGAATCAATAATTACAACATCCGGCTGCATTTCATTAATGGCACTCCGAATGGCGTCCATATCAGTTTCTGGATAAATGTATAGGTTAGGACTATCACTGATGCTTAGTCGGTTAGCACGGATTTTAAGCTGATTAGCACTTTCTTCACCAGACACGTAAAGAACCTTTTTGCCACTATCACTCAGTTGTCCAGAAATCTGCATCAATAACGTTGATTTACCAATCCCGGGATCACCACCAAGTAAGATTAAAGATCCTGGGACGATGCCACCGCCTAAAACCCGATTAAATTCTTCTGACTTCGTCTTAAAGCGTGGTGCTCCGTGGGACTTAACGTGACCAATCAAAGTTGGCTTAGAACGCAAACTGCTAAAGTTTACCCGTTGCGTTGTTCCACCGGTATTATTACCAAAGAGGCTATGGGTCGGCTTTTCAACAGCTTCTTCTCGAAACGTGTTCCATTTGCCACAGTTAGGGCACCGACCTAGATAACGCGGTGATATATATCCACAATTCTTACAGACGAAATGAGTTCTGGGTTTAGCCATTGCTAAAGCCCTCCTTACTTATCGTTTACTTACCTGTTGAGCCAAAACCGCTCTGACGTTTAGCCTTGGGCTTGATTTCATGATCAGCAATTAGATACGGCATGAAAATGCCCTGGCCAATTCGGTCACCCTTATGAATTTTGCGGTCACGAATGCCAAAATTAACCATCTGAACGAAAATTTCACCTTCGTTAGAAGGATTGTTGTAATAATCACTGTCAATTACACCGATCCCGTTAGGTAAAATCATCCCCCGTTTTAGTGGGTTACTGGAACGGTTAGCGATAATCAAAACTTCGTTGGGCTGCATATAGGCTTTGATCCCCGTTGGAATCAAGTACGGCTTTAAGACCTTTTTAGCTGCGGTAATCTGATCATCAGTTAACTGATCCTGATGATGAATGGCCCACAACACTTTAAGAAAGTTTAGCTTCCAAATTGACGGCAACGTCATGTCAACGGCACTGGCAAAGTCGTAACCTGCTGAATTCTGGGTTGCCCGTTTTGGTAATTTAATTCCTTGATTTTTATATTTTGATACGATCTGAAATCCACGTTTCAAATTATTCACATCCCATTAATTTCCATTAATTTATTTCCAACCTAATATACATTACGTATTTTAGAAGATTTATATTTAACCGCAAAACTTTAATTAGACAATTAAAGCCTTTAAATATAAAATTGAAAGTATAGAGAGTGGGCCTAATTGTGATTATTTTTAAACCCAACGCAATTATGATTAAAAATCAGCGACATCAAATTGTAGCTGAACTGACCTACTTTCTATTATCCAGCAAATGCTGGCTGCTAGAACAGCTTTTTGCTAGTTCTCAATCAAACATGAAGCGGTACCAAGGAATTCTGATCAAACAATTTTTTGATCGAGTCCCAAAGGCACCCAAATGTGTTCGAATTTTGGACCCATTTGCCAAGGCTTACGTTAAAAAGCATCAGGAATATCAGAAGTTTCTTCGTTAATTTTAGAGGAGTACGCAGAAATGAACCAAGATGCACTTAAACAAATTGCTGCCCGTGAAGCGGTTAAATTTGTTAAAGACGATATGGTAGTTGGCTTAGGTACGGGATCAACCGTTAAGTACATGATCCAGGCCCTTGGAAAGCGATTAAGGGAAAAGAACCTCCACATCGTTGGTATCCCAACTTCCAATCGAACGGCACGACGAGCCCGTCGAGCCGGAATCCCAATTAAAAATATTGATGATATTGACCACATTGATCTAACGATTGATGGTGCAGATCAGGTTGATAAGAATTATCAAGGTATCAAAGGTGGCGGAATCGCTCACCTGTGGGAAAAGATTGTAGCCATTAATTCGACAAAGAACATCTGGATCGTGGATGAAACTAAGCTTACTAATCACCTTGGTTCATTCCCGTTGCCATTGGAAGTCATTCCATATGGTAGTAGTCAACTATTCGTGCGACTTAAGAAGATGGGCTATCACCCAACTTTCCGAATGTCTCACGGTCGCCATATCCTGACTCATTCCAGAAATTACATCATCGATTTAAACCTAGGTCAGATTGACCATCCGCATCATTTATCTAAACAATTAGATGAAATGACGGGAATCGTTGAACATGGCCTATTCTTAGATATCGTCAATACCGTGATCGTTGGTCATCCCGATGGCCCAGAAATTATCAACGCTAGATAATTATCTAACTAACCTTAATAGAAAGAGTGATTTTGATGAGTAAGGATATCAAATTAACTGATATTCAGAAATATCAAAACAACGTTGATCAGCGCAAGGACGCTAAAGTTATCGCTCGTGCCGTTCAGCACAACGGTATTTTAGCTGCCAGCACTGATTTTCACGCTTATGATAAAGATCGTCCGTTCTTCTCAGTTGAACTACATCAAGTTGATGTAACTGACCAGAAACGAGCCGGTTTCTGCTGGTTATTTGCGGCATTAAACACTCTACGTGACCGGATGATCAACAAGCTCAATTTAAAGAATAATTTTGAACTTTCAGAAAACTACATCAACTTCTGGGATAAGTTAGAAAAGTCTAACTTCTACTTGGTTAACGTTTTGCGTACCGCTAAGTTACCGTTAAGCAACCGTTACGTTTGGTGGATCAACCGTGCACCAGAATCTGATGGTGGTCAATGGGACATGCTCTGTGCGTTAATCGAAAAGTACGGTGTCGTTCCGAAACAGGCCATGGGCAGTACCCATAACACGGTTAATTCTGATGAATTAAACAGCACCCTAAACGCTAAGTTACGCATTGATGCGGTTACTCTTCGTAAAGCCGTTGCTAAAGGTGCTTCTAAGTCAGATTTAGACAAGACCAAGGGTAACATGTTAAACGACATTTACCGCATCTTAGTTTACGCTTTTGGTGCACCGGTTAAGAAGTTCAACTTCGAATACTATGACAAGAAGAACAACTACCACATCGATAAGGACTTAACCCCTAAGAAATTCTATGACAAGTACGTTGGCTTAAACTTAGAAAACTACGTATCCGTCATCAATTCACCAACTAAAGACAAGCCTTATAACAAGACTTATACCGTTGACATGTTAGGTAACGTCGTCGGTGGCCGTCAGGTTAAGCACTTAAACTTAACTATGGACGACTTCGAAAAGTTAGCTGTTACCCAGTTAAAGCACGGTGAAAGTGTTTGGTTCGGCAGTGACGTTGTCCAGTACTCCGACAGTAAGAAAGGTGTCATGGATGACGATCTTTACCATAAAGATTCATTATTCGACACCAAAGTATCCATGAGTAAGGAAGACGCCTTGAACTATGGCGAAAGTGCCATGGATCATGCCATGGTCTTAACCGGTGTTGACATCGTCAACGGTAAGCCAACTAAATGGAAAGTTGAAAACAGCTGGGGCAAGAAACCTGGTAACAAGGGTTACTTCGTAATGAGTGAATCTTGGTTCCGTCGTTTCGCTTACCAGTTAGTCATTAACAAGAAATACATGCCAGAAGCTATGCAAAAGGATCAGGCCCAGAAGCCAAGTCTATTAAAGCCTTGGGACCCAATGGGTACTTTAGCATAACCTTAATATTTAAAATTAGATATATAAAAAAGCAGCTGAAATTAATCAGCTGCTTTTTTATTAACTTAAATTAAGTTAAACGATAAATCACTTAGCTAAGTTTAACATGTGCTGGTCATGGTTAACCCACCAGTTAGCTTTCTTAGCATAGTACATAGCGTTTTTGGCAGCTTTCTTATAACCTTTTTTCTGGTCATATTTAGCAGCCTTTAAATCGAAAGCTTCGGCCTTTTTGTTAATCTTTTCGGCGTTAGACCAAACTTTGTGATAGTAAGCACTCTTGCGGTAGTTAGCATGCTTAGCTACATAATGACGGTAAGTCTTTTTGGTATTAGGCTTTTCAATATGCTTCTTAGTCTTGCTCATAGCAGCCTTTTCAGCAGCTGCTTTCTTAGCGGAAACCTTTTTAGCATGCTTATTACTAGCCTTTTTGTTAGACTTCTTAGCTAACTTCTTGCTGCCTTTCTTATTGGCCTTTTTGTTTAACTTCTTAGGTGTTTTCTTAGCAGCCTTCTTGTTAGACTTCTTGGCAGCTTTTTTAGCTAATTTATTACCACCCTTTTTAGCGGCTTTTTTGTTGGCAGCCTTTTTTGCTGACTTCTTTGATGCTGCTTTCTTAGCATTTTTAGCAGCACTCTTCTTAACACCTTTGGCAACTTTCTTAGCGTTCTTCTTAGTTGCCTTAGCATGTTTAGTTGCTTTTGGAGCAGTAGCACCTAATTTATGACTATTGTATTGGCCTTTCTTGATGCCCTTTTCTTCATAAGCAGCAGATTTATTAGTCTGAGGAGCAGCATTAGCGCTAGCACTCAAACTAGCACCGCAAACCATAACACCGGCTAATAAAGCAACAGAAGCATCTTTAGCAAGTTTCTTTAACAATTGTTTCTTCATTAAAAACATCTCCCAATGAGTTATGTATTGAGTATACCATAATTTTACAGTTCTGTTACATTAAAAAAGGGAACATTTAGAATTTCTAATCCCAAATATTCCCTATCATATTACGTTACATTTTACTTATTTTATTATTTTTTTAGATAAGATCCGCAAATGGGAATCAAATTGATACTCAATTGGTACCCCGTTTGGGACTTCTAGCTTTTCAACATCTTTATCGGAAATGTGGTCAAGATATTTAATCAATGCCCTTAATGTACTGCCATGGGCAACGATTAATTGATTATGACCATCGATTAACCGAGGCACAATGGAGTCAATCCAATATGGCAGCATTCGTTTATAAGTCATTTCAAGGCTCTCACCCAACGGCTCATGGACACCCACGCGGAGATACTTGTACTCGCTTTCGGGTGTCTTTAATAATGGTGGAACAGCTTTAAATCCTCGATGCCAGGAATTAAATCGCTTTTCACCAACTTGTTTTTTAACAACGATTTTATTTTTACCACGTAAAGCACCATAATGACGTTCATTCAATCGCCACGTTTTATGCTCAGGAATGTAAGCCTGATCAATTTCATCCAATACAATATTAGCTGTATCAATAGCTCTAATTAGGTATGAAGTATGGACATCACTAAATTTAATGTGAGTTTTTTCTAATTTCTTACCAGCTTGATGAGCCTGCTTGACACCTAAGTGAGTCAATGGTGAATCAGTCCAGCCAGTAAAAATATGATCATGATTGGCTTGGCTTTCACCATGTCGAATCAATACTAAAATGGCCATCCTTATATATCATCTCTTAACGGATTGGTAGAAAGTTTCATTTTTTATTGTAACGCAATTTTATTTATAGTCATATTAACAATTAAGATCTGGTATCTTCGTTGTCATTATAAGTATCTTTATACTATAATTTACTTGAATCTTTAAATGGGGCATAAAAATAATGGAAGACTTTAATAATCAATCGAATCATTTCAATGATTCATCCCAAAACAAATCTAGACAAACCGTCTACCCTACTCGGACTGGTGAATTACACTTTAGAAAGCGTAAACATCCTTGGGTATGGCCAATCATTATCGTAATATTAATTATCTTAGGAATTGGATTAGTATGGTTACATTCAGCATATAATAATGCTCAAAATACATTTCAAAAAACTTACCAACAAGGTAATTTTGATAAACGAAATGTTTCCAGTATTATAAATCAAGATAAACCGTTCTCAGTTCTATTATTAGGTACTGATACGGGTGCGCTTGGTCGACATGATACCGGACGAACCGATACCATCATTTTGGCAACCATTAATCCACAAAAGAAGAGTATTTTCTTAACGAGTATCCCTAGAGATACCAAAGTTACCGTACCTGGCGATTCACAGCCATACGAAAAGATTAATGCGGCATACACTTTAGGTGGACCTGCTAAGGCCGTTACAACGGTTCAGCGTCTATTGAACGTGCCGATTGATTTCTACGCCATCGTAAACATGGGTGGCCTAGAAAAAATGGTTAACGCCGTTGACGGTGCCACGGTTGATCCGCCGTTATCATTCCACTATGAGCAAGCCAATGTGACTAAAGGCCATAAAATTCATTTGAATGGCAAAGAAGCTTTAGCCTATGCACGAATGAGACATCAAGATCCTTTAGGCGATTACGGTCGTCAAGAACGACAACGTCAGGTCTTAGAAAAGTTATTGATGAAAGGTATGAAGATCACATCATTACCTCGATATAAACAGATTCTGTCGTCACTTCAGCATAATTTAAAGACAGACATTAAATTTGACGATATGGTGTCGATTCGAGCTCGTTACGGTGTAGCAACCCATCATCTAAGATCAGAGGGTCTACAGGAAAATAACGCCACGATCAACGGAATTGACTATGAAGTTCCAACTAAGTCTGAATTAATTAAAGTATCGAAAAAGATTCGAAAGAGTTTAGGCTTAAGTTCAACTAGCGACACCATTAGTAATAATTACATCGATAATTATTCTGATTCAGATTTGTCAGATGATAATAGTTAAATAAATTAAACTAAAATAAAAATAACCTGATTGAATAATTTGTGTTCAATCAGGTTATTTTTTGCGCTAGTTTTTAATTAATAAATTCTATAGCCATGTAATACGTTTGATCTTTGGGACTGTAATAAGTACCAATCCCCATTTGCTTATAACGACGGGACAAGATGTTAGTTCGATGACCCCAATCATCTCCGGCGTCATGATACATTGATGCGTTATTAATATTATTAGCCAACTGATAACCATTTCTTGAATGATAAGTTAGTGTACTTTGTTGAGCATCAGTTGGATTATTATAAGAACCGACCGCAATAACTTGAATCGTACCTAATGGAATGCTAGCGATATTTTCACCATAATATTGATACTTAATGTGACGTTTCCCTAAAAGGTAACGAGCTTCATCGTTACGATAAGGCATATTGTGTGAGAAATAGCTAGACAACTGACGACTTCTAATTTGTCCAATCATATTTAAGCGTCTGTTAATTCGTAATGGACGACGCCGATAAATGATACGATCTAAATTTGTATCATAAAAAGTTCTCCAATATAATTCACGACGATTACGATTAATTTGTCGCCACGTTGGCTGCTGTGCTTTACGAGCATGTCGATTATTCACATGACGTTTTCGGAATCGAATCGAATTATAAGGTTTCTTTTGCGGATTTCGGTGAATTTGTCGATTAATTCGAACGTGAGCATGTTGAACATGTCGAGCTTCACCAACGGTACTAATTGAACCAACACTTAATAACAGAATTAATGCGGTGGCAACCTTAAACATCTGATTAAACCTTAATTTATGCCATTTCATGTGCTTACTCAACTTCTTTTAGATCTTAAATTTACTAATTTTATTAGCCATCAATTAACGCTTTTATTATACTATTTTTATAAAATAACTAAAAAGTGGTCATATTTCACATTATTGCGTAGCTTTTTAAATCTCCCTATAATTATATATTGTGTTATTAATATCCATTTACTAATAGCGAAGGTGATATGCAATGACTAATGAAGAACGTAAAAAGAAACAACAATATCCTAAATGGCAGCCTAAAATGGAGCAGTATCAGCTGGATTTAAACAAAGCTGCCGTAGATGGTGATATGAAAAAAGTTGGTCAATATACGTTAATTATCAACCAACTTTGGGATAAATATCATCAGAATCAAAAATAAATAAATTTGCTTTATGAGAAATATTTATATCTGAATCTAAAATAATAAGGCGCTATTTTTAATTAAATAGCGCCTTATTTCTTTATTAAAGCCGTTTCCGGGGTTTGAACCCAGGATCTTTTCCTTACCACGGAAACGCTCTACCTATTGAGCTAAGACGGCGGTATATATAATTAGGATAAATAAAAAAGCCTTCGAAATCAATCGAAGACCTTTTCTCTCATGTTTGTTCGCGTGGCAACGGCCTATCCTCGCAGAGGGCGATCCCTCAACTACTTTCGGCGCGCGGAAGCTTAACTTCTGTGTTCGGCATGGGAACAGGTGTATCCTTCCGGCTATCGCCACCACACTATATTTTCAAGAGAACTTCGTTCTCTCAAAACTGGCTAATATCCATACTTCTCCGAGGATACCTTTTTGGGTTAAGTCCTCGACCGATTAGTACTGGTCGGCTTCACGCCTCGCGGCGCTTCCACGTCCAGCCTATCGAACTCATCATCTATGAGTGGTCTTACTTCCCCGAAGGGAATGGGAAATCTCATCTTGAGGTGGGTTTCACACTTAGATGCTTTCAGCGTTTCTCTCATCCATACATAGCTACTCAGCAGTGCCCCTGGCGGGACAACTGATACACCAGCGGTATGTCCATCTCGGTCCTCTCGTACTAAAGACGGCTCCTCTCAGATTTCCTACGCCCGCGACGGATAGGGACCGAACTGTCTCACGACGTTCTAAACCCAGCTCGCGTACCGCTTTGATGGGCGAACAGCCCAACCCTTGGAACCAACTACAGCTCCAGGATGCGATGAGCCGACATCGAGGTGCCAAACCTTCCCGTCGATATGAACTCTTGGGGAAGATAAGCCTGTTATCCCCGGGGTAGCTTTTATCCGTTGAGCGATGGCCCTTCCATTCGGAACCACCGGATCACTAAGTCCGACTTTCGTCCCTGCTCGACCCGTTGGTCTCACAGTCAAGCTCCCTTGTGCCTTTACACTCGATGAATGATTTCCAACCATTCTGAGGGAACCTTTGAGCGCCTCCGCTACTCTTTAGGAGGCGACCGCCCCAGTCAAACTGCCAACCTGACACTGTCTCCTGCCACGATCAGTGGCATGGGTTAGAGTGTTCGTACAACAGGGGTAGTATCCCAAAGACGCCTCCACCGAAACTAGCGTTCCGGTTTCCACGGCTCCTACCTATTCTGTACAAGTCATATGAACACCCAATGTCAAGCTACAGTAAAGCTCCACGGGGTCTTTCCGTCCTGTCGCGGGAAACCTGCTTCTTCACAGGTACTTCAATTTCACCGAGTCCTTCGTTGAGACAGTGCTCAGATCGTTACGCCTTTCGTGCGGGTCGGAATTTACCCGACAAGGAATTTCGCTACCTTAGGACCGTTATAGTTACGGCCGCCGTTTACTGGGGCTTCATTTCAGAGCTTCGCCGAAGCTGACTCATCCATTTAACCTTCCAGCACCGGGCAGGCGTCAGCCCATATACTTCATCTTACGATTTCGCATAAACCTGTGTTTTTAGTAAACAGTCGCCTGAGCTTTGTCACTGCGGCTGCACTGACGTGCAGCGCCCCTTCTTCCGAAGTTACGGGGCAATTTTGCCGAATTCCTTAACGAAGGTTCACTCGCTCACTTTAGAATTCTCATCCTGACTACCTGTGTCGGTTTGCGGTACGGGCGGTTAATCACTAGCTAGAAACTTTTCTTGACAGCGTGACGTCAGTAACTTCCTTACTAAACTTCAGTCCTCGTCACTGCTCACGTGAACGGGAACAAGCATTTGACTCATTCCCTGGCTCGCAGCTTGAACATGCACAACCAGCGGCATGCATTACTTAGCCTTCTGTGTCTTTCCTTCGCTTAAAACGCAATTAACCGGTACAGGAATCTCAACCTGTTATCCATCGCCTATGCCTTTCGGCCTCGGCTTAGGTCCCGACTAACCCTGGGCGGACGAACCTTCCCCAGGAAACCTTAGTCATCCGGTGAACTAGATTCTCACTAGTTTCTCGTTACTCATACCGGCATTCTCACTTCTAAGCGCTCCACAGGTCCTCACGGTCCTGCTTCAGTGCCCTTAGAACGCTCTCCTATCACGCGCACCTGACGGTGCGTGTCCACGATTTCGGTAATGTGCTTAGCCCCGGTAAATTTTCGGCGCAAAACCACTCGGCTAGTGAGCTATTACGCACTCTTTAAATGATGGCTGCTTCTGAGCCAACATCCTAGCTGTCTATGCAATTTCACTTCCTTTTCCACTCAGCACATATTTAGGGACCTTAATCGGTGGTCTGGGCTGTTTCCCTTTCGACCATGGATCTTATTACTCACAGTCTGACTCCCGGATATTTAAATCAATGGCATTTGGAGTTTATCAGAAATCAGTAGCTCAAGACGAGTCCTTCATTCTAACAGTCGCTCTACCTCCATGATTCTTCATCCGAGGCTAGCCCTAAGGTTATTTCGGAGAGAACCAGCTATCTCCAAGTTTGTTTGGAATTTCACCGCTATCCACATCTCGTCCAAGCAATTTTCAACTTACACTGGTTCGGACCTCCGGTCCGTATTACCGAACTTTCATCCTGGACATGGATAGCTCACTTGGTTTCGGGTCTACGGCAACATACTCAACGCCTGATTGAGACTCGCTTTCGCTGCGGCTCCGGCTTTTCGCCTTAACCTCGCATGCAACTGTAACTCGCCGGTTCATTCTGCAAGAGGCACGCTATCACCCGTTAACGGGCTCTAACTGCTTGTAAGCATATGGTTTCAAGAACTGTTTCACTCCCCTTCCGGGGTGCTTTTCACCTTTCCCTCACGGTACTGGTTCACTATCGGTCACTAGGTGGTATTTAGCCTTGGGAGATGGTTCTCCCGGCTTCCGACGGAGTTACACGTGTTCCGTCGTACTCAGGATCCTGAACTGAGAAGCATCAATTTCGCCTACGGGGCGTTCGCCCTCTCTGGCAGATCTTTCCAAATCTTTTGACTATTAATGCTTTTGGTAACTCAAATGTTCAGTCCTACAACCCCATGAAGCAAGCTCCATGGTTTGGGCTCTTCCCCGTTCGCTCGCCGCTACTTAGGGAATCGAAATTTCTTTCTGTTCCTGCTGCTACTTAGATGTTTCAGTTCACAGCGTCTTCCCCTCGCCAGCTAATCAATTCACTGGCGAGTAATCACCGACTGAGGTGATTGGGTTTCCCCATTCGGAAATCCCCGGATCAAAGCTTACTTACAGCTCCCCGAGGCATATCGGTGTTTGTTCCGTCCTTCTTCGGCTCCTAGTGCCAAGGCATCCACCATACGCTCATAATAACTTAACCTAAATGTTTGTCACTTGCGTGACAACGGTTTTGGTCATTTTGAATAATTTTAGAATTCAAAAATAACGCGGTGTTCTCGGTTGAAATTAAAATTTAAAATAAATAATAATTTCAATAGGAAATATAAATATTATCCAGTTTTCAAAGAACCAAGTTCTAATGTATGAGCCCTCACGGGCTCAATGGAGTATAGCGGAATCGAACCGCTGACCTCCTGCTTGCAAAGCAGGTGCTCTCCCTGCTGAGCTAATACCCCATAACAGCAATGGGTCTGGACAGACTCGAACTGTCGACCTCACCCTTATCAGGGGTGCGCTCTAACCAACTGAGCTACAGACCCATACGGGCAAGGCCTGTAGGCCTCTCAAAACTAAACAAGATTTCGATATCTGTACAAGTTTCCGATTGAATGTAAATCCTTAGAAAGGAGGTGATCCAGCCGCAGGTTCTCCTACGGCTACCTTGTTACGACTTCACCCTAATCATTCGTCCCACCTTAGATAGCTGGCTCCTCAAAAGAGGTTGCCGCACTATCTTTGGGTGTTACGGACTCTCATGGTGTGACGGGCGGTATGTACAAGACCCGGGAACGTATTCACCGTGGCATGCTGATCCACGATTACTAGTGATTCCAGCTTCGTGCAGTCGAGTTGCAGACTGCAGTCCGAACTGAGAACAGCTTTATGGGATTAGCTTGACCTCGCGGTTTCGCAACCCATTGTACTGTCCATTGTAGCACGTGTGTAGCCCAGGCCATAAGGGGCATGATGATCAGACGTCATCCTCACCTTCCTCCGGTTTATCACCGGCAGTCTGACTAGAGTGCCCAACTGAATGCTGGCAACTAGTCACAAGGGTTGTGCTCGTTGCGGGACTTGACCCAACATCTCACGACACGAGCTGACGACGACCATGCACCACCTGTAGATCTGTCCCCGAAGGGAACAGCTAATCTCTTAGCCTAACAGAAGTATGTCAAGGCCTGGTAAGGTTCTTCGCGTAGCATCGAATTAAACCACATGCTCCACCACTTGTGCGGGTCCCCGTCAATTCCTTTGAGTTTCAACCTTGCGGTCGTACTCCCCAGGCGGAGTGCTTAATGTGTTAACTTCGGCACTAAAGGACGGAAATCCTCTAACACCTAGCACTCAACGTTTACAGCATGGACTACCAGGGTATCTAATCCTGTTTGCTACCCATGCTTTCGAGCCTCAGCGTCAGTGACAGACCAGACAGCCGCTTTCGCCACTGGTATTCTACCATATATCTACGCATTTCACCGCTACACATGGTGTTCTACTGTCCTCTTCTGTACTCAAGTCGCTCAGTTTCCAATGCACTTCTTCGGTTAAGCCGAAGGCTTTCACATCGGACTTAAACAACCGCCTGCGCTCGCTTTACGCCCAATAAATCCGGATAACGCTTGCCACCTACGTATTACCGCGGCTGCTGGCACGTAGTTAGCCGTGACTTTCTAACCAGATACCGTCACTACCAAGCCATTTCCTACTTGGTACGTTCTTCTCTAGCAACAGAATTTTACGAGCCGAAACCCTTCTTCATTCACGCGGTGTTGCTTCATCAGGCTTTCGCCCATTGTGAAAGATTCCCTACTGCTGCCTCCCGTAGGAGTCTGGACCGTGTCTCAGTTCCAATGTGGCCGATTAACCTCTCAGTTCGGCTATCCATCATCGTCTTGGTAGGCCTTTATCTTACCAACTAACTAATGGACCGCGGGTCCCTCCAAGAGCGACGCAAACGCGCCTTTCAAACTGAAACCATGTGGTTTCAGTTGTTATCCGGTATTATCATCCGTTTCCAGATGCTATCCCAGACTCAAGGGCAGGTTACCCACGTGTTACTCACCCATCCGCCGCTCACTCGAATGTAGAATCATTTGATGCAGAGCATCAAAATCATCTACGGGAGTGCGCGCGACTTGCATGTATTAGGCACACCGCCAGCGTTCATCCTGAGCCAGGATCAAACTCTCATGTTAAAAATAACATAAGAACTTAATTACAAGCTCTTAAGATTAAATTACTAGTTTAGTTGTACGAACGAATTTATTAAAAACGCACGTAAAGTTAAAAATCTCATTATAAAATAACGAGACCACTTGCACTTGTGATGTCAAAATCTTGTTCAGTTTTCAAAGACCTACAATTACTAGCCACATGAGCTCTCGCTCACGTGACAATTATTAATATATCACTCACGTGAAATATTGTCAAGCAGTAATTAAATCTTTTATTAATTAAGATAACTATCTGCCGCCCATTTCACGGAGCAATTATTAATTTACTCCTTAGTGGATAAATTGTCAAGGACTCTTCGTAAAAAGATAACAAAAAAGTGCTGATTTTTAATCATCAGCACTTTTGAATCATTTTCGAGTAAATTATATTTACTTATTCATCTGGACGCATGGTTGGGAATAATAGTACGTCTCGGATTGATTTAGCATTGGTAAGTAACATTACTAAACGATCCATACCAATACCAATACCACCAGTAGGCGGCAAGCCATATTGTAATGCCTTTACATAATCGTAATCGATACTTTCGGCACCGGCATTACCCTCTTCTTTTTCTTTGGCCTGCTTTTCAAAGGCTGCTAACTGGGTAAACGGATTATTCAATTCAGAATAAGCATTACCGTATTCAGTACCTAAGATATAGAATTCGAAACGCTGGGTAAAGCGTGGATCCTTTAAATTACGCTTAGCCAATGGAGAAATGGCGGATGGATGTCCATAGATAAAGGTTGGTTGCTTGATATGAGCCTTAACCTTATCTTCAAAGAACTGGTTAATGATATTACCAACACCGAAGAATGGTTTGACTTCGACACCGTGTTCCTTAGCTAATGCTTTAGCGTGATCTAATGACATCTTAGGCCAGAAATCAACACCGGTAACATCTTTAATAGCATCAACCATGTGTAAACGACGGAATGGTTTGTTCATATCAATCTTGTGGCCCTGGTAATTAACGATTCCGTTATCGGTAACGGCGTTCGCAGCGGCTTTAAAGATTCCTTCGATTTCATCCATGTCATCGTACATGTCATAGTACTGAACATAAGTTTCTAATTCAGTAAATTCAGGGTTATGGTCAGGATCCATCCCTTCGTTACGGAAGACACGGCCCATTTCATATACTCGTTCCATACCACCAACGATTAAACGCTTTAATGGTAATTCCAAGGCAATTCGTAGGTACATATCCAGGTCCATGGCATTATGATGGGTAACGAATGGACGAGCGTTAGCACCACTTGGAGCAGTATTCAAGATTGGTGTTTCAACTTCAGTCATATTAAGCTTGTTATCTAAGTAACTCTTAACCGCTTTGATAATCTTGGTTCGTTTTTCAAAACGGTCAAAGCTATCACGGTTAGAAATCAAGTCTAAGTAACGTTGACGGTAACGCTGAGCCTTGTTCTTTAAACCATGGTATTTATCAGGTAAAGGACGTAATGCTTTATCTAAGAAATGAATCTTAGTGACACGAACCGTTAATTCACCGGTATCGGTCTTCATCATTACACCGTCAAAACCGAAATCATCACCTAAATCGGCGTGCTTATAAAAAGCAAAATTGTTTCGGCCAACGACATCACGACGGATATAAACTTGAATTCTACCAGTTCGATCTTGGATATCAGCAAAGCCAACTTTACCGCTACCTCTTTTAGCAACCATACGGCCACCAATTACAACGTGCTTATCCAGTTTAATAACCTGGTCTTTACTTAAGCCGTCGTATTCATCATGTAGTGGCTTAGCTAAATGAGTTCGCTTAAAACGATGACCGAACGGGTAAACACCCGTTCTTTCCAAATTGTGCATCTTTTGTAATCGAGCACGCATTTGGTCATTCATTTTCATGGGCACTCTAAAAACCTCCATCTTTGATTAAATCTTTAATCATTAATATTTAACGTTTCGAATTAGATATATTAGTACCTATTAAGCACTGTTATTATATCATATTCTAAGAATTATATCTCTACGCTATTAATAGCCTCGCTGGCCACGAGCTTTAAGAATTGCTTGACGGCGCTGAGCCTTTTCAACGAATCGATCTAAGATCTTATCCATTTGATCTTCAGTATCAGCTCCAAAAATCGCAACTTTCGTTCTAGCAGCATGCGGCATGCCCTTCAAATAATAAGCGGCCTGGCCTCTAAAGATTCGTGGACCCATCTTAGCACCACGAAGACCGACCAAACGATGCAAATGATCCTTCGCAATGGCAATCTTCTGAGCAACGGTTGGTTCAGGTAATAATTCACCGGTGGCAAGGTAATGAACGGTCCGCTTCAACATCCACGGGTTACCTAAAACACCACGGGCGATCATCACGGCAGTACATCCCGTATAATCGAGCATTCGTTTGGCGTCCTGTGGCGTTCTAACGTCACCGTTACCAATGAACGGGATCGATAGATGACTGGCCACATCACGTAAAATATCCCAATTAGCGTGACCACGATAAAACTGTTTACGGGTTCGACCATGCATCGCAATGGCACTAGCTCCAGCATCCTGGGCAGATAACGCATTCTGAATGGCATAAATATGATCTTCATCCCAACCGGTCCGCATCTTAACGGTAATTGGCTTATCAACGTTTTTAACCAGTGCAGACACTAGATCATAAATTTTATCTGGATAAAGTAACCAGTGGGATCCGGCACCTGTCTTAACGACCTTCCGAACCGGGCAACCCATATTAATGTTAATGATGTCGACCGGGGTGTGAGCAGCTAAATATTGAGCGGCAGGAACTAACGTTTCTTTACTGTTCCCAAAAAGCTGAATACTCATCGGGTGTTCATTTGGGTTAACACTTAACATGCCTAACGTCTTTTGGTTGTGATGGATTAATCCACGGTCAGAAATCATTTCACACGTTACTAATCCAGCACCAAATTTCTTACAGATGGTTCGAAAGGCAACGTTAGTCACTCCGGCCATCGGTGCGACGACCACTCGATTCGGGATCGTAACGTTACCGATCTTCCATGCTTGACTCTTCATGTTCATTACTCCTCATTATCGATTATTTTTCTTAATTCGATTTTCTGAAAGAACCAATAAATCCTTCAAATCATCTTCACTATACTTGTAACGATTACCACAGAACGAGCAAACAACGCTAGCACCATGATCTTGATCGATCATCGTCTTAATCTGTTTAGGATTTAAGCCAGCGATGTCGCGACCAAAGTTCTTCTTTGAGCAGCTGCATTTAAACTGAACCGGCATTTTCTGAAGATAATTTAGGTTCTCACGACCGAAAACGTAATCGATCACCTTCTCAGGCTGATCATCTTCGGATAATAATTGGGTGATCTTAGGAGCCTTCTTAATTCGCTGTTCAACCTTGGCAACCTGTTTATCAGTGGCACCAGGCATCTTCTGGATTAAGTAGCCACCAGCGGCACCAATCGTGTCGTTAGCGTTAACTAAAACGGATACATCCAAAGCTGATGGGATTTGCTCAGACTGCTTTAGGTAATACGTAAAATCATCACCAATTTGACCAGAAGCTAAATGAACGTTACTGGTGTATGGCTGACGATCACTACTCAAGTTCTTAATGACCTGCATAAAGCCATCTTTACCAACGGCCTTACCAACGTCAACTTCATTCGCATCATTGGTTGGTAATTCAACCTGAGGATTTTGAACGAAGCCCTTAACGTCACCGTTAGCGTTAGCGTCAACTAAGATCAAGCCAACGGGACCTTTACCATAAATTCTAATCGTCATTGACTGACCCGCTTCTAAAATTGAAGCGGATAACATCAAACTAGCGACGATGGTCCGGCCTAAGGCAGACGATGAAGCATTGGTCGTCTGGTGCCGTTTTTGAGCTTCAGCAACGGTATTTGTAGCGTTAATTGCGTACGCTCTAAATAAACCGTCCTTAGTAATGGCTTTTAATAAATAATCCTTCATGTTTTATTCTCCTTACGATCTATTACAAAAAAGGCGTAGGCTAAACTGCCCACGTCTTTTAAAATTAATAATAATTATAATTATTTCTGACTATTGTCAGACGGATCTTTTGGCTGATTATCAGAATCACTAGTGGAGTCATTCTTATGACGAGCAGCTTGTTTCTTTTCTTCATCATGTTTTTCCAAAGCCTTTTTAGCTTCTTCAAATGATGCACCGTTCTCATCTTTGTCTTCACTTGGAAATTCATCTTTCGGCTGATCTTCTGGCATATGACCAGTATCGTATAAGCACTTAATCTGCTTAGCATCTAAAGTTTCGTACTTCAGTAGAGCTTGAGCAATAATTCGATGCTGCTTACGGTGACTCTGAATAATCTTGTAAGCGACCTGATGAGCATGATCAATAAAGTGTTTAACTTCTTGATCAATTTCATAAGCAGTCTTTTCAGAGTAACGCGGGCGATCATATGGACTTTCAGTTGGTGAGATGTATTGAACATCACCCAATTTATCACTCATACCATATTGAGTAACCATAGCTCGAGCTAAATTAGTGGCTTGCTGGAAATCATTTGAAGCTCCTGATGATTCAGAGTGGAAAATGATTTCTTCAGCAGTACGACCACCAAGTAGTCCAGCTAATTGTTCCATGGCGTTGTGCTTAGACAATAACTTTTCGTCTTCTTTTGGCAGCATAATTGCATAACCACCAGCACGGCCACGAGGAACGATCGTAACCTTATGGACGACTCGAGCATCGTTTAGTACTAAACCAACGATGGTATGCCCAGCTTCATGCGCAGCGACGACATCCAATTCATGTGGACTCTCAACCGCGTTCTTCTTAGCTGGACCAGCAATTACTCGATCTTCGGCTTCATCAACATCGTCAGGTTCAATTCGAGTCTCATTTCGTTGCGCAGCTAACAATGCCGCTTCATTAAGTAAGTTAGCTAAATCGGCACCAACAAAGCCTGGTGTCTGTCGAGCAATTTCCTTTAAATCAACATCTGGTGAAAATGGCTTGTTCTTGGCATGAACCTTTAGAATTGCGTAACGGCCACGAACGTCTGGACGGCCAACTAAGACTTTCCGGTCAAAACGACCTGGTCGAGTCAAGGCTGGATCCAAGACATCAGCACGGTTAGTAGCGGCAATGACGATAACACCTTCGTTACCACTGAAACCATCCATTTCAACCAGTAACTGGTTTAACGTCTGTTCACGTTCATCATGGCCACCGCCGATTCCTGATCCACGTTTACGACCAACGGCATCAATTTCATCAATGAAGATAATGGATGGTGCATGACGTTTAGCCTGTCTGAATAAATCACGGACACGACTAGCACCAACACCAACGAACATCTGAACGAAATCAGAACCCGAAATAGCGTAGAAAGGAACGTTCGCTTCACCGGCAACCGCTCTGGCTAGTAAGGTTTTACCAGTACCAGGGGGACCTTCAAGCAAGACACCATGTGGAATCCTGGCACCCAAACGTGTATATTTCTTTGGGTTCTTTAAGAATTCAACTACTTCAACTAATTCTTGCTTTTCAGCATCTTCACCGGCAACGTCTGAGAAACGAACTTTGTTCTTCTTACTGTCAGTTGGCTTGACGTGGCTCTTGCTGAATTTCATAATTCCGCCGCCACCACGGCCAGCTTGGTTCATCATCATGTAGAAGAATAAGATGAAGATTACTAACGGTAAGATGTAGACAATTAAGTTAAGCCAGAAGCCGTTTGATTGTTCAGGCTTAGCGTTTAATTTAACGTTATCTTTTCTAGCAGCTTTCGAGATTTCAGCCACGGTACCATTATTCTTTAGAACACTGGTACTAAAATGACTTACACGATTACCTTTAGAAGAACCTAACCCGGCAAATGAATAAGCGTTATTAGCACTGTGGTTGAGCTGAGATTTACGGTATTTACCGGAAATCTTGTATACCCCACCGGAAGGTTGAACAGAAAAGTTCTTAACTTTGTTCTTGTGCAAATCACGCATAAATTGACTGGACTGGATTTCTCTGGTTTGATTGTTACCTCCACTATCACTAATAAAGTAGATAGCGCCCATGATGACTAAGAAGATAACAATGTAAAATAGACTGCTCCTAAACAATCCATTTTTCCTATTTTTCATCACGTGCCTCCTCACAATTTATGCTATTAGAGGCTTCAAACAGACTTTACTTGATAAAATCCGTCTCAAGACCTAGCTATAATATTATCACTATTAAATTTAGCGAGCAAAACTCGTTATTTATTTTCGTAAATCTTAGGCTTCAAAATCCCAACGTAAGGTAAATTACGGTAATAACCTTCATAATCCATACCGTAACCAACGACGAATTCGTTTGGAACTTTAAAACCGACCCAATTAGGTTTGACATCGACTAGACGACCAGCGGGCTTATCAAATAACGTACAAATCCGAATTGATTTAGCACCACGGCCTCTTAAGAGCTTCTGTAAGAAATCAAGAGTCCGACCGGTATCAATAATGTCTTCAATGAATAAGACGTTCCGACCTTTAACGCTGGTATCAATATCTTTTTGCAACTTAACGTGTCCAGATGATTTAGTACCACCGTTGTAACTAGAAACATCGATAAAGTCCATCTGCATGTACGTGTCCATGTTACGGATAATATCAGTCATGAAAATGACGGCACCCTTTAAGACACCAATCACCAACGGTCGTTTTCCACGATACACTTTATCAAGTGTGTGGCCTAATTGCTGACACCGTTTTTGAATTTGCTGCTGGCTGTAAAGCGTTTTTAAAATATCATTATTCATAAGATGCCTAACCTCTTTTTTGAGCCCTTTTAACAATTAACCAATACGGCTTAGCGTTATCAGAAGCTTCTGTAAACGAAGCTTTAACTCCTAATAACGCTAAGCTGAAACCATTTTTAGTCTTTAATATCTGTGATGAATTACGATCATGGTTCGACAATTTCTTATCAATCCAAATTCGACGGACTTTTTGATGACCACCGTTCTTCAACCGAAGAACATCAGAAGACTGACCTTGTCGAACCTTGAGTGGAAAATCAAATTTCGATAAGTTGAATTTAAACTGTTTATGGAACTGGCTTAACGGCTTGCCAAAGACACCGAATTCGTCACCATTTAATAAACGATACCATTGATTGAGTTTAACTGAAAACGATGATTTAACGTTAGGTCCACTCAAAGACTGATCCTTAACAATACCAAATTGATGATAATCCTTTTGAAGATGTCGCTGATTACCAACGGCGATCCGACCTTGTGGTCGATCGTTATCGTTCAGTAAAATAATGACTTCATGCATCATTGGTGGCGTAATCATTAATTGGGAATCAAATTGACGAAATAATTCGTGTAACATCCCTAATTGAATCACCCGTGAAGATTTCATCAGTGGATCAAGTTTCCACCAATTATCTCGATCCGTCTTCAAAGGTTTAATCAACCGAGCGTTTAACAGCATGTTATCTTGAACCAATAACGTTAGCTGATGAACATAACTCCCGATATGGAATACTGCCCGTGGATCTTCTTGAGTCATCCAGGGTAATAAACGATGCCGCATTCGATTTCGAGTAATTTTTAACGAATAGTTCGTTCGATCTTCGTACCATTTGATGTGATGCTGAACAGCAAACTTTCGTAAATCATGTTTCGGCGTTTGTAAAAGTGGTCGAATTAGATAACCGTTCGCAAATTTACGGCATCGATGAATTCCGGTTAGCTCACGAATGTCACCACCACGAATTAAACGCATCAAAACGGTCTCATCTTGATCATTCAAATGATGCGCCGTCAACATCACTGAAGCGTGATGTTTTCTCATGACATGCTTAAAAAATCGGTAACGAAATTCGCGAGCTGCATTTTCAGTCCCTGTCTTCGGGTGATCCTGCTTCCGCCAATGCGCAACCACCAACGTCAGATGATGTTGATGACAATACTTACGAATGTATTTTTCTTCAGTCACACTAGCTTTTCGTAGTTCATGATTAACGTGAGCCACAATAATCTGGGGTCGATAGTACTTTAAATGCTCCAGTAAATACAGAAGCACCATTGAATCAACTCCGGTGGAGACCCCAATAACGACACGCGTCTTTCGGGTCCACCAACGATTGCGTTTGACTTCACTAGCTAACCGCTTAACTAAATTCAACTTAAGGCCTCTTAATTAACTGCGACGACCTCCACGGCCACCACGTTTACCTTCAGTATTTTTACGAATTACGGATAAACGGCTTTGACTCTGTTTAAGAAACTTAGACATAAGGTCGTTAAAGCTGCGCTTCCGGTGATAATTGTTGTGACCATGATAACGGCCGTGACCATAATTATAGCCATGTTCATTGTGACCATGATGGAAATGGCCATGACCATGTTCACCATGTTCGCCGTGTTCATGACGTTCATGATTATGTTCACGACGCTTCTTAAAGTATTCCTTACGTTCACTTTCTGGTAAAGCTCGTTTCATTGATAAACTGATCTTACCATCGTCACCAATCTTTAGAACTTTAACGGTAACCGTATCACCAATTTTTAAGACACCATGAATATCTTTAATAAATTTATCAGAAATTTCACTGATATGAACTAGTCCGGTTTTACCGTCAGCTAACGTAACAAAAGCGCCGAAACTAGTAATCCCAGTTACTTTGCCGGAAACCTTTGCTCCAACTTTAATTTCCATAAAAAATAAGATCCTCCTAAAAAGCTAAGGTGCTTTAATTATATCACAAAACCATTCAGAATAAGCACTAATCAAAATGGTGGATTCATTATTTATGTGTGACGTCACGGGCCACATCGCCGGGTAAACTATAGACCGTCTCGCCAGGTTTATGATAAAAATAACGTTGTCGAATCAACTGCTCCAAATAACCTTTATTATGAAGCTGTTTAACGTTCATCTTCAATTTACGGTGCTGTGATTTTTCCCGTGAAAGTTCGACCCGATCATTAACAATCTGTTGGTGCAGTTGAGATTTTTGCTGATTAGCATGAAATAACTGAAGCCCTAACACCAAGATCACTGTAATCATGATCACAATAATAATAATTTCTCGTAAATGATGGCGATGCCGTAGAATCTGTCGCACGTGTTTAACGTGCTGCTGATCACGTTCAAAAGCATCTGGATCCCACATTATTTCGTACCTCCATCAAAATTAATAAGTCTAATTATAGTCTTTACAGATTGTTTTTTCGTAAAGCTTCGGCTTCTTTTTTATAATTTCGGTTGTATTTCGTACCTAATACCGTATACATCTGGCTAGCGTCAGCTTTCTTCGTAGTTGCCAAAATCTGGTCAACCCGGATCGTTAAGGTCTTATTACCAAACTTAATGACGATTTTATCATCGGGTTCAACCTTGGTTGACGATTTCGCAACTCGGCCCTGAACTGTAATTCGACCCTGGTTAGCAATTTTCTTCGCTACCGGGCGTCGTTTAATAATTCGGGACACTTTTAAGAATTTATCTAATCGCATCATCATAATTTATTAATCTCCTTTCGATTGACATTACTTAGTGGCTTTTACCGCTCGCTTTGATTTTCGTTTTTTATTTCGTTTCTTAGTTTTAGCTGATTTAGACTTGGACTTGCCCAATTCATCCCGCCGTTTAGACAGCGATTCAATTAACTTGTAGATATCATCAAGCCAAGTTTCTTTCTTGACCATAAACGGTTGGATAGTCAAAATCATCTGCATCTTACCGTGTTTCTCGTCAATCGAAGCTTTGAATTGCGTTCTGGCGATTGCTCTCAAGAAGTCAGCTGATGAATATAGGTTGGTGCCAACTGTGGACATAATGACCGTAATCTTATTCTTGAGCCGGTGAACATTATCAACCAAGGCGTGATCCGCAGCCATTTTGATATGACTGATGGCTAACAGACGACGAACTGGTGCTGGGTACTTACCGAAACGATCGACCATATCACGCTTGATTCGATTAAACTGAGCGTCGCTCGACATCTCACGTAAACGCTTGTACATTTCAATCTTCTGTTGAGAATCACCAATGTACGACGTTGGCAGATAAGCTTCAACGTTCATCATGACGGTACTATTGGCCTTGCTATTCGGTGTACTGCCCTGTTTCTTAGCAACGGCATCGTTCAGCATCTGGGTATACATGTCATATCCAACGGAATTAATGAAACCGTGCTGCTGTTTACCCAATAGATTACCAGCTCCACGGAGTGACAAATCACGCATTGCAATCTTAAATCCAGAACCTAATTCAGTGAAGTCACGAATGGCTTCTAAACGCTTTTCACTTAACGGTGACAGAACTTTATTTGGTTTATACATCAGATAGGCATAGGCAACACGGTTACTACGACCGACACGTCCTCTGATCTGATATAACTGTGATAAGCCCATGTGATCTGCGTTTTCCACGAATAACGTGTTGGCATTTGGAATATCCACACCATTTCCGATGATGGTGGTGGTGACCAAAACGTTAAACTTCTTGTGGATGAATTTGAATAACGTGTCTTCCATAACGTTTTCGTCCATTTGACCATCAATGTAAGCAATCCGAGCTTTTGGAACTAGTTTATGAAGTTTTTTAACGGTTCGTTCAATATCACCAACTCGATTATGTAAGAAGAAGACTTGACCGCCACGTTCTAGTTCACGGGTAATCCCGTCTTGAATGGCTCCGTCATTTTCTTCCATAACGTAAGTCTGGATTGGCAAACGATTGGTCGGTGGCGTTTCAATAATCGACAGATCACGAAGACCGATCATCGACATGTTTAAGGTTCGTGGAATTGGGGTTGCTGTCAACGTCAGAACATCGATTGACGACTTCATCTGCTTAATTTTGTTTTTATGCTTAACACCAAATCTTTGCTCTTCATCGATGATCAATAAGCCTAGATCTTTAAAGCCAACGTCTTTAGATAATAGACGATGCGTGCCGACAACCACGTCAACGGAACCGTCTTTCATTCCTTTAATCGTTTCACGGATTTGTTTCGGGGTTCTAAATCGAGACAGAACGCCAACGTTAATATGAAAGCCCTTAAAACGATGCTTCATGGTCTCATAATGCTGGTGTGCTAAGACGGTCGTTGGAACTAGTAAAGCCACCTGTTTGTGGCCCTCAACGGCCTTAAATGCAGCTCGTAAGGCAACTTCAGTCTTACCATAGCCAACGTCACCGACCAACAATCGATCCATCGGGTGCGGTTTTTCCATATCGGCCTTAATTTCATCAACACTCCGGGCTTGGTCAGGCGTCAATTTATACTGAAAGTTAGCTTCAAACTGCTTCTGCCGAGCATCGTCAGGTGGAAAGGCGTAGCCCTTTTCGTGCGAACGTTTGGCATATAACGTAATTAAGCTACCAGCAATATCTTCAACTCGGCTGGCAACCCGTTTCTTAGTCCTGGCCCAGCTTTTACCACCTAATTTATTAATTCGCGGGTGACGATCTTCAGCGGAAACGTACTTCTGAATTAAATTTAACTGGGTGACTGGAACAAATAATTTCGCGTTGTTTCGGTAGGCAATGCTTAGATAATCACGATGTTTACCATCAATCTTGATGGTTTTCATCCCTAAGTATTTACCAATCCCATGGTTTACATGGACAACGTAATCGCCCGGCTTTATATCGGTATAACTCTTAATTCGTTGAGCATTAGCGAACGTCTGTCGACGGTGTTGGTGATGTCGAACCTGGTTAAATAGTTCCGATTCAGTAACGACAACTAGATTAGCGTCTTTAAAAATGAAACCGTTATTTAGCCGTTCTGGAATGATCTGAAATTTCTGGGGAATAATATGATCCCAGTTAGTTGGCGTGGCCTTCATGTCAAGAGTGTCTAAATCATTGGTGATCTTCTGCATCCGCTTTTTATTCGCAACCATGATCACAACAGTCTGCTTATCCTTAGCCCAGACTTTAGCTTCGGTCTTAAGTAACGGGATTTTGCCCCAAAAGTGCTGCATCGTTCGGGCTTGAATATCCTGGATCTGATCGATCTTCAAGCCACCCAGAGTCTTCTTAAACAACGCAAAGAATAACTGTGAAAAGTTACCCCGTTGACACTGTTTCCGGAAATCTAAGCTAAATTTAGTTCCGGAAATAATTTGGGCTGCTTCTAATTTACCTTCGGTCCAGTGTAGTTCATCCTGAACGATCTGCTTATTCGATTGAATCAACCGGCTATAGTCATTAAAGATCAGAACGGTCTGCTTCGGTAAGTAATCCATGATTGAATAGGCTTTGCCGTAGAGATCGTTGGCATATAGCAGCCACTGATTATCAGTAGCACCCTTCTGTAGACCCTGAATAATCGGTTTAATGTTAGCCGTCAGCATGCGCTTTAACTTATTATTTTTAATCGTCTTGTACGCATTATGTAAACGGGTGTTAACCTTTTTAGCTGCTGATTGGCGCTGAGCGTCGGTTAAGACAAAATCAGTTGCGGGAAGAATCTTGAAGCTATCGATCTTATTAATACTGGTTTGATCGGACACGTTAAAAATCCGAAGCGAGTCAACTTCGGTATCAAAGAAATCAATTCGAACTGGGTAATCGGCATTTAACGGATAAACATCCACAATCGAGCCACGAATTGAGAACTCACCGGGGCCAGACACAAAGTTTTTCCGTGAATAACCCATCTGATGAAGCATTAAACGGAGGTGTTCCAACTTAAAGTTGTCACCGCGTTTAACGTTAATCTGCGCCTGTTTAAATTCACTGGGTGCTGGTAACATCCGGCGAATCCCGGAAACTGAAGTGACGACCACAACGGGTTTACCAGTCTGTAACGCATGTAAAGCTCGAACCCGTTGGGCTCGATAATGAGGCGAACTGGTTGCGACTTCTGCGGCAATTAATTCTTCAACCGGAAATTCGTAAAGTTCATCCTGGGGGATCACGTTAGCTAAATCATCCGTAACCTGATGCATGTGGTGCAAGTTATCCACCACAAGTAGCATCGGCCGCTGAAGATCATGAAACATGGCGTCCAGGAATAACGTCTGAGCGGATCCCGACATCCCAGTAATCAACTGTCGAGTCGCCGGCTTTAATTTCTTAACAATGGCTTTATATTGCGGTAACTGAGTTAAATAACGTGTGAGCTCCAATGTATTCTTCCTCTCGCTGCACAACTAATCAGTTATATTTATTCATTAATCGCTTAATGTCCATCCCGTTAACCCAATCGTTCAAGGCATCAACAGCTTCTGATTTGGCCTTTTCAAAATACGGTTTCTGGGCAGCTGTAAACGGGCTTAAGACATAATCGTCAACGGCCATTCGTTTCGGATGCGCAGTACCAACCCGGATTCGATTAAAGCGGTTGGTGCCAATGCAACGAATAATGCTCTTGATTCCGTTATGACCACCGGCAGAACCATGGTCACGAATTCTGATCTTACCAACGGGTAAGTCCATGTCATCATAAGCTACGATCATGTCTTTGGTACTAAGCTTAAAAAAGTGCATTAACGGTTGAACAGCACCACCCGATAAATTCATGTCAGTAATCGGTTCAGCACAGATGACTTTTTCACCGTCAACTAATCCCGATCCAAAACGGGCATTCATCTTGACTTTGCCTAATACGATATGATGCTGGTCAGCAAAGGAATTAACAACCATAAAACCGGTGTTATGCCGAGTGGCTTCATATTGCATCCCAACGTTGCCCAAGCCAACAATTAATTTCATAACTATTTAACGTCCCTTTCAAGTACAACGATTATAATCAGTTTTATTATATCATACACGATAATCGAAACATCTAAGAGCGTTTAACCTCTAATCAAGTAAAAATAAAGGACGAAATATCATCATATTCCGTCCTCTTTATGTATTTTTAATTATCGTTAGTCACTTTGGTAACTTGAATCCAAGCCGATACTTTTTGCCAACGCTTGGTCAACCTGTTTCATCAGGTCATCATCCAAATGATCAATTCGATCACTTAGCCGTTGCTTATCGATCGTTCGGATCTGTTCCAACAAAATCACCGAATTTTTAGCAATCTTTGAATGCGCCGAACTGATCTTAACGTGGGTCGGCATTTTGGGCTTTGAATTCTGAGCAGTAATTGCAGCTACGATTACCGTTGGACTGTAGTGATTACCAACGTTATTCTGAATAATCAAAACGGGACGACTGCCGCCTTGTTCAGAACCAACAACGGGCGAAAGGTCTGCATAAAAAATATCGCCACGCTTAATTTTGATTTTTGGCATTTTGCATCATCTTCCGTCTTTAAAAAGATTAATTAATGTATTTTCGCGGTAATCGCTCGGTAAAGCCACAGGCAATTTCATAATGAATGGTGTGACTGTAATCAGCCATATCCTGCAAGCTAATTTCCTTATCGCCATCTTTGCCGATAATCGTAACCTTGGTCCCAGGTTCCATCTGGTGAGGTAACCGAACCATAAACTGATCCATGCATACCTGACCAATTACTGGACAGAACTGACCGTCGATCAAAACGTGAAAGCCCTTCAAATTACGATGAAAGCCATCAGCGTAACCAATCGGCACCGTCCCGATCCATTGATCATCGCCAGTCGTATATGTAGCACCATAACCAATCGAGCGACCTGGCTTCACTAATTTAACGTAGCTCAATTCGGTCGTCACCGTCATGGCTGGTTCTAACTTAAACGGTGGCTTTAACGCACCTGCTGATGGATTAAGTCCGTAACCAGCGGCACCATAACGAATCATGTTGCCGTTACACTTCTGGTGCCATAAACTGGTGGCTGAATTTGAAACGTGAACGAACTTTGGTCGTGGCTTGACAACTTCCATTAACTTATTAAAGCGGTTAACCTGTAACTTAAAATACTTATCATCAGGTGAATCAGCCGTTGCAAAATGGGTGAAGATCCCTTCAAAATCAAGCTGATTATGATCTTGTTTAATCGCCTTTAAAGCCTGTTTCAAGCCGGTCTGAGTCTGAAAACCAATTCGGCCCATTCCGGTATCCAAACCAATGTGAACCCTTAACGGATCCTTAATGCTCTGCTTCCGTAAAAGCTGGGCGGCTTTCTGTAACCATTTAGCTGAAGAAACGGTCAATGAAACGTGTTCCTTAGCCGCAACCGGAACGGCATTCAAATCAGTTAAGCCTAACACCAGGATCGGATCCTGAAGGCCAGCTTTTCTGAGCTCTAAAGCTTCATCTAAAATTGCCACACAAAAACCAGATGCACCGGCCTTTTTAGCGACTTTCGCAACTTCGACGGCACCGTGGCCATAACCATTGGCTTTAACCACCATAAATAAACGGGTTCCGTGATCTAATCGTTCGTATTCTGAATGAATATTATGATATAAAGCGGCTCGATTGACAATTACCTGGGCGTTTCGATGAACCCCAACTGCCATTTCGCAACACTTCCTCCTATTTAAATAACTCATTAATCTTAACACACTATTTAACGAGAAAGGGCGCCATAGCCAAATGCCACGGCTCCCTTAGTCAGTTCTTAACGTTAATTAATTATTTATTTAGTAATCTTTGCTAAAACTTTTTCTAGATGAATACCGTGACTAGCTTTTAACATAACTTCATCACGTGACGTTAACTCCTGCTCTAGATCATGAGTCAACTGCGGTAACTGGTCAGCTTGATAATAGTGGACCGCATTAGTAGGATACTTATCAGCTAAAGCTGCTTTCAAAGCGGCCATATCAGTACCAACCAAGTATACCGACTGAATCTTCTTCGGATCCAAATCCTTAGCTAACGACGCGTGCATTGCCTTTGAATCAGATCCCAATTCAAGCATATCACCTAAAACGGCAATTCGTTTGCCGTCAGTATGAGTAGCGGAAAAAGTCTTCAAAACGGCACGGGCTGCACTAGGGTTCGAGTTATAAACATCACTTAATACGGGTTCGCCCTTTTTACCCGTCATCCATTCAGTTCGATTCTGAGTCAGAGAAGCGTTCATCAAGCCCTTTTGCATGTCCTCTGGTGAAACACTGAATAAAGAGGCGATTAGCATTGCGGCACAGGCGTTGTTGACATTGTAATGGCCGATGATCGGGATCGTAAACTGTTTCCCTGGATATCGGTTAACCGTAAATGACGTCTTAGTGTCATAGCCCTTAATCTGGGTGGGATAGATATCGTTAGAATGCTGGTCACCAAAGGTTAATTGTTTCTGGCTCACCTTTTTAGCTCGAGCCTGTAATAATGGTTCGTCACCGTTAAATAAAAACGTCCCGTCAGCTTTTAAACCATGGGTGATTTCCATCTTAGCGTTGGCAATCCCGGCTCGACTACCCAGATTTTCGATATGGGCCTCACCAATCATTGTAATCAACGCAACGTCAGGTTCAGCTATTTTGCTCAACTTATCTAGCTGGCCATAATTATCCATGCCCATTTCAACGACTAAGACCTGTGTGTCAGGGTTCATTGATAAAATGGTAACCGGAACCCCAATCGCGTTATTAAAACTTGCGTGGGTCTTAGTAACCCGGTACTTAGTGGATAAGATGGCGGTGGTTAAATCTTTAGTGGTCGTTTTACCGTTACTTCCCGTAATCGCAACGACCTTCGGATTAACTTTTTGACGATAATAATTAGCTAATGTCTGTAAAGCCTTTAACGGATTATCAACCACGATAATTGGAAAATCCTTCGGTGGATTCGGGTGATCTGCGGCCCAAAAACTAGCTACAGCACCGTTTTTGCGAGCGCTTGGTAGATATTTATGACCATCACGCTTTCCCGTTAACGGGACAAATAAAGCCCCCGGTTTTAACCGACGACTATCAAACGCGGCGTTCGTAACGACCTGATCACTATACTTGCTGACGTCATTCTTAGCGGAAACGGCGCGAGCAACTTCTTCGACTGTCATCCTCATATATTGGAATCGCTTCTTTCAATCAACACCATATTTAATGCATTTTGTAATTTTTAACGTGGAACTGCCACTTTTTCTCAGGTTCATTATATAGCAGCCAACCAATTTTCTTTGTATTTTGATAAATATCCGATTTATAGTACCAGGTTGATTGAGCGTCTGGGAACTTTTCAACCAGTAACGGAATTTTAAAAATGCGGTGATGCTTAACCTTATCGGTTTCATCGAACGCAATGATCATGCCATTCTCAGTAATGTTAACTAATTGCTTCAGAATTGCCAATGGTACGTCGGCGACGTGAAAACTAAAGCGGTTCAACTTTCCCAGCGGCATAAAATGCAAATGACTGTGGAAATTCTTGGCCGTTAGTAACATATGTCGTTTAACGGAGTTATTTAAAACCCGGTTAAACGTAAGTAACCGTTCATAATAAATTTTTGTAAAATGCGACCGCATCATCAGATAGATATAATGATTATGTAACTTTGAAGAAAACGCGTCATGCATTGGGAAGCCCATGTGACTCAGGTATAACAATTCAGCAATTTCATAATCCAGAAGTTCATCCAGATCTTCGTTACTGTGATAATCAATAACTCGTTTGTTATTAATTTGATCGTTCAATAAGTACGCCTTAACGTTCTGTTGTCCTTGAATCACACTGAACTTAGTGTGGGCGTTTAGACCGTTCGCGTGACGGCGATCATCATTAAGTAATATAATATTATGCGGAATTTCCTTTAATCCTCGAACAAAGTCGATCGAGTCAATTCCTCTTGCAACGACCATTCTCCGTACGATATCGGTACTAACGTAAATAAAATTATTCCGCATTGCAAAATCACGCTTTCTTATCACGTGATTAATTATACTATGGTTCGAGGTATTTTCCGTTACAGTGCGTTTACATTTTGTATCAAGGATGTGAATTATAACTAAAGTATTATTCGTTTGTCTAGGTAACGTTTGTCGATCAGCAATGGCTAACGCCATCTTTCGCAGGTTAGTTAAACAAGCTGGTGTTCAGAATCAATACCAGATTGATTCCGCCGGAACTAGTGATGAAGAACAGGGCCACTATCCCAATCCGCACGTTAGGAAAATCCTATCACAACACGGTTACGACTGGCGTTATCTGCACGCTCGTAAAATCACACCGCGTGATTATAAATGGGCTGACTACATTATCGGGATGGATACTCAGAACGTTGCTGATTTAAAAATTAACGCTCCGTTAGGCTGTCGGTCTAAGATCCATCTCTGTTTAAACATCTTGCCTGATCATCATGGTCAGGAGATTCCGGATCCCTGGTACACCCACAAATTTAGTTATACCTATAACGTCTTAGTGAAAGTGTTGCCCGTCTGGCTACGTTATTTTCAAAAGCATTCTAAAAATTAAGTAAAATAAAAAGCCGTTAAGTTAATAACTTAACGACTTTTTTAATGATTTAATTCAAATTACTTATTGCTCTTTTTGTCCAAGCCGTAACGCTTATTGAACTTATCTACGGCACCGGCAGTCTTAGTCATGCTTTCCTGACCAGTGTAGAATGGATGAGAACTTGACGAAATTTCAACTAGGATTAATGGGTATTTCTTACCATCTTTCCAAGTGATCGTCTGATTGGACTTACAAGTAGAACCGGTCTTAAATGCATAACCAGTACTTGTATCCTTAAATACGACTTGGTGGTAATCTGGATGGATTCCTTTCTTCATACTATATCGCTCCTTTGCCCTGAATCATTTTCTTTGAATCAGAGATTATCGATTAGTCGACCTTGCAATAATAACATCATTTGGGCCGTTTATCAATTTTCTCTGAATTATTCTCTTACTAATTCAACGTTCGCGTTAAGGTTAGTTAACTTACCGATGATATTATCATAACCACGTAAAATATTGCCGGCTTTTGAAATTACGGTCGTACCATGAGCCATCAATCCGGCAATTACGTCGGCAGCGCCCGCTCGAATTTCATCAGCTTCAATATGGGCTCCTGTTAAATGATCAGTGTGGTTAATAATGATTAACCCTTGCTTATTAACGTGAATATTAGCGCCCATTTTAGCCAACTGAGCAACGTGTTTATTTCGATGAGGATAAATGGTATCACGAATCACACTCTGGCCATCGGCCTTTAATAATAATGGCGTGATGGGCTGCTGTAGATCAGTCGCAAATCCCGGGAATGGATGGGTAGTAATCTTGACACCCTTACAATGAGTGATCTTCGGAACATAAATCTGATCCTTACCGATCTTCAATTTGATCTCCATTTCATGAAGCTTGTCCAAGAACGATTGTAAGTGATCAGGAATTACGTTCTTAATCAGGATCCCGTCACCAACGGCTGCTGCCATTGATAAATAGGTCCCAGCTTCGATTCGATCAGGAATAATCCGGTGCGGCTTAGTAGTTCTCAAAGATTTAACACCGTGAATCGTAATGGTATGAGTACCTTCACCAGAAATGTGAGCGCCCATTTCCTTTAAGAAATTCACAACATCAATAATTTCGGGTTCTTTAGCTGCATTCTCAATTACGGTAGTGCCATGGGCTTTAACCGCCGCCAGAAGTGAATTGATGGTAGCGCCAACTGAAACCATTGCCAGATGAATCCGAGCACCATGTAAACCTTTCCCGTGGGTTGTTAAATGAATACAGCCGTTATTTTCGGTAACGGTTGCACCTAAACTACGGAAAGCCTTGATATGCTGATCAATCGGTCTGGGGCCAAAACTATCACCACCGGGTAAATTAACGGTTGCATGACCAAATTTACCTAACAAAGCACCCATGAAGTAATACGATGCTCTCAAACTAGCAATCGCTTTGCCCGACAACTTATTATCCTTAATATGAGTTGGGTCAATTGTAATGTTACGGTGAACAAATTCAGAAGGTACGTTCATCGATTCCAAAATCACCATTAGATTATGAACATCCAAGATATCAGGGACCATTAAAAATTTAACGGGTGTATCCGCTAGAATAGCTGCCGGAATCAGAGCCACGGTACTATTTTTAGCTCCACCAATCGTAACTTCGCCTGATAACCGGTTGCCACCATGAATTATCATTTCGTTCATTTTTTATTTCCTCACTTAATTTTCGTTAACTAGAAATGATTGTGGCAATTTAAATGCCTTGTAAATGATAAATCTTGAACCGAGTTAACGCAAGCTTATTACTTAGCTGATTTACTAGAATAGTGCTGACCAAAAGCAGCCTTCACAAACGACTTGAATAAACCTTCCGGTCGGGTTGGTCTGGATAAGAATTCTGGATGGTATTGTGAACCAACGAAGAACTTCTTGTTTGGTAATTCAACCACTTCAACCAAATGATTATCCGGTGAAGTTCCTGAGATTACCAAGCCGTGCTTAGTCATTGGTTTACGGTAAGCATTATTGAATTCGTAACGATGACGATGACGTTCATGAATCAATTTCTTACCACCGTATGCCTTAGCGGTTACGGTACCAGGCTTTAACTTACATGGGTAAGAGCCTAGACGTTGGGTACCACCCATGTCGTTGATATCAGATTGATCAGCCATTAAATCAATTACTTTGTGTGGTGTATAAGGATCAAATTCAGTTGAGTTAGCGTCCTTTTCACCTAAGACGTCACGAGCAAATTCGATACTAGCAATCTGCATTCCTAAGCAAATCCCTAAGTACGGAACGTTGTGAACTCGAGCGTAACGGCAAGCTCTGATCATGCCTTCAATTCCACGGCTACCAAAACCACCTGGAATTAAGATTCCGTCAGCGCCACCTAAGATCTTGGCGGCAACTTTGTCATTAGTAATCTTTTCAGCATCGATGTAGTTAATGTTAACTTTAGAATTTAATGGATATCCAGCGTGCTTTAAAGCGGCATCAACTGAAATGTATGCATCCTTTAAGGAAACGTACTTACCAACTAAATCGATGTTAAGGGTCTTCTTTAAGTGAAGAACACGGTAAGTTAATTTCTTCCATTCGGTCATGTTGGCTTTCGGTGCTTTGATACCTAAGTGCTTTAAAATACCTTCATCAAGGCCTTGTTTCTGTAATATTAACGGAACGGCATAAATCGTTGGTTCATCCAAGGACTGAACAACAGCGTTAGTTGGGACGTCACAGAACAGGGAAATCTTCTTGATCATGGTTGGTGTCATTGGTTTTTCGTTACGGGTAACGATAAAGTTCGGGTGAATTCCGTAGGCCTGTAACTTCTGAACACTATGTTGAGTCGGTTTAGTCTTCATTTCCTTAGCGGCGTGAAGATAAGGAACTAACGTAACGTGAACGTAGCAGACGTTATTGGCACCCACATCATTCTTCATTTCACGAATGGCTTCTAAGAATGGTAAGGATTCCATATCACCAACGGTCCCGCCGATTTCGGTGATGACGACGTCAGCATTAGTCTTCTTGGCATCCTGTTCGATCTTACTCTTGATCATCCCGGTAATATGAGGAATTACCTGAACACAGGCACCTAAATAGTCACCGTGACGTTCTTTACTAATAACTTCGGAATAAACCTGACCAGTGGTCAAATTAGAATACTTGTTCAAATTATTATCAATAAAACGTTCATAATGACCTAAATCTAAATCGGTTTCGGCACCGTCATCCGTAACGAAGACTTCACCATGCTGATACGGACTCATGGTTCCTGGGTCAACGTTAATGTACGGATCACACTTCTGGATCGTAATGTTCAGACCACGATTTTTCAGTAAACGACCGATTGAAGCTGAAACGATACCTTTACCTAAAGACGAACACACACCGCCGGTAACAAAAATATATTTAGTCAATGCTCTGTCTCTCCTCTTATTACTTAATCTCAGAAGGCCTTATAAAAACATAAAAGCCTCCTATTTCATTGAACAGGAAGCTTTTATCAAGTATTTTTCGAACTAATGTAACCTCACGATAAATCATGGGGCGCCCTAATAAAAATCATACTTGGAAATAATTAAATTGTCAAAATCTTAATTATCTTTACGCTTATTCTGGGTCTTGTTAAATTCTTCTTCAGTCAACGGGTTATCATTACCTGAATGCTTAAGGTCTTCACGGTAACCACGTTCTTCGGAATTCAAGTTTTCGTCGTCAGAACTTTCGTTGTAGTCGATAACGTCATCGTTTTCACTAGCGTCATCTAAAAAGGCGTCAATTTTACGACGAGGCTGTTTAGGTGCCGTAGCATCTTCATCTTCGGGCTTAACCGTAGCTTCGTTGATGGAATTATATGGATACCAGGTGCGTAAGCCCCATAAGTTATCACCTAATGAGATGAAACTGCCGTCAGTGTTCAAATCCGTGTAGAACTGAACAATTCGGCTTCGAATGTTGGCATTGGAAGCACCCATGTACTTCTGAATTTCGTTAGTTAAGTCAGCGAAAGATAAAACATCGCCACGTTTTTGTAAAATTGCGTGGGCAACTTCAACCATCGATAATTCATCTTTGTTTTCAGTATCAAGCTTGCCTAGCTTCAAACGACGCACGTCCTTTCACACTATATGATTCTCTAATCTTACTTTTTAATTTTAATCGTTTAGACGGTAAATTGCAATCTCAATTGGTAACGGCCTAATAATTGTTCCTGGGCGTATAAATTATAATCAACCATAACGTTACCACTCAAAGGCTGATTTTGATATTGAATATCTAAGTTTGGTGTTACCGTTTCGATTGGTAATAAACCATAAGGTGTCTGGTAGCGAGCTTCAACCCGTTTACCCTGAATAAAGTCAAGCTGGAGTTTATTTTCGCCCGCTCGGGTTAACTTAACGTGGCCATTAGCGTTAATACGAATGGTTACTGGAACACCATGACCATCATGATTATCGTCTTCCATAAAGCGAAGGTAAATGGTGTCTCCGATTTGAAATAGTTTGCCGTCAACGTCAAAGTTGTAATTTGAAACATCACCAGCCTGCTCAATGGTGGTGGCTAGATGAATCTCAACGGGCTGTTCAGCAGAGCCTGCTGCAACATCATCGTTAAACACTAACATGACCTCCCCTCTGTTATATTATCAACTAATTTAATTGTATATCAGATTAGTTACGTTTAACATAATTCTAGTTTTTAAGCTCTATAATACCTGGTAAAATAATCGATGAAAACATTTTATTTAAAGGATGACTGAAATGGACATTAAAATGATTGGGATCGACATTGACGGGACCTTAGTTAACGATAAAAAGCAACTAACTCCCGTCACCGAAAAGGTAATCAAAGCCGCCATGCGAAAAGGCGTCAAGATCGTTATCTGTACCGGCCGACCGTTAGCTGGTACTCAACAATACTTAAACCAGCTTGGAATCACGGGCCGTGACAATTATGTCGTCGGCTTCAACGGTGCCATCGCTCAGAGTACTGACGGTGAAATTATCGATGATTACCGTTTAAGTTACGATAATTTCTTAACGAACGAAATGATCAGCCGTAAGTTCGGCGTTAATTTCCAAATTGAAACCCCGAACGCCATTTACGCTTTAAACCGTGACATCAGTAAATACACCGTTTACGAAGCTCGTCTGGTCCACTTACCATTAAAATATCGGACTCCAGAAGAAATTAAGCCTGACCTAAGCATCTCCAAGACGATGTGGATCAGTGAACCTGATAAAATCACTAATCTAAAGAAGCACATCCCACAATCATTAAAGGACCGGATGTATATCGTTCAGACTGAACCGGTCTTCTTGGAAGCTATGCACAAAGGTGTTTCCAAGGGTCAAACCCTAATCAAGTTAGCCAGTCAAATTGGCCTTAAGCCAGAAAACGTAATGGCCATGGGTGATCAAGGTAACGATGTTTCCCTTATGAAATACGCTGGCTTAGGCGTTGGTATGGCCAACGGCATTGAAGACGTTAAACGAAATGCTGATTTTATAACTAAGAACAATAACGAAAACGGTGTTGCTTACGCCATCAAGAAATTTGTTTTAGATAAATAAGCCAAATTAATTAGCCAAAATAAAAAATGACGTGATTTTTAATCAAATCACGTCATTTTTTATTTTCTAACGATTTATTTTTTACTTGTTATGGAAACGCTTCTTGAATAACGGGCTCAAAGGCTTGTTTTCATGAATGTGAATAATGGCATCGGCGATCAACGGAGCAACCGAAATCTGCTTAATGTTTGGAGCACCATCTAACTTAGCCTTTGGGATGTTAATGGTATCAGATAGTAACATTTCCTTGATCGGTGAGTTACTAATGCGGTCAATTGCTGGACCAGAAAGAACACCATGAGTAGCACAAGCGTAAACGGAGGTGGCACCTTCGTCTTTCAAGGCCTGAGCACCTAAAGTAATGGTACCGGCAGTATCAACGATATCATCGACCATTAAGCAGCGCTTGCCCTTAACGTCACCGATAACGTTCATGATCTGAGCAACGTTTGGACGAGGACGACGTTTATCGATAATGGCGATCGGTGCGTGTAAGAATTCAGCTAACTTACGGGCACGGCTAACACCACCGTGATCTGGTGATACGACAACGTCTTTACCGTTGTTACCGTTAAAGCCTTTGCGCATGTAATAGTCAGCGAATAACGGAGCACACATTAAATGATCAACCGGAATGTCAAAGAAGCCTTGAATCTGAGCAGCATGGAGATCCATGGTAACGACACGGTCAGCACCAGCGGCTTCGATCATGTTGGCAACTAACTTAGCGGTGATTGGTTCACGTGGCTTAGCCTTACGGTCTTGACGAGCATAACCGTAGTAAGGCATAACAACGTTAATGGTTGCGGCACTGGCACGACGAAGAGCGTCGACCATGATCAGGATTTCCATTAAGTTATCGTTAACGGGTGCTGAAGTGGATTGAATAATGTAGACGTTGTCACCACGGACACTTTCACCTAATTCAACCTGGATTTCGCCATCGCTGAATTGATCAACCTTGGCTTTGCCTAATTTAACACCGATGTTTTTAGCAATCTTTTCTGCTAAAGGTCGGTTAGAGTTTAATGCAAAAAGTTTTAATTTTGGATCGGAATATGGTTTCATACAATTTCCTTTCTGATGTCGATTGTTATTTTTATCCACGGTAAGGCAATTTCTTGTAGTAGCCTGGCTTATTAGTCTGGCGGGAACGGGCAATTGCCATGTCGTATTGATTGACGTCCTTGGTGACGTTAGTCCCGGCAGCGATGAACGTATGGTCAGCTAAGTGAACCGGTGCAATCAGATCACTGTTACTACCGATAAATGAGTCATCGCCAACGGTACTGGTGTGCTTATGAGCACCATCGTAATTACAGAAGATCACACCACAGCCAACGTTGATATTCTTGCCTAATTTAGCGTTACCAATGTAGGTCAGATGACCAACCTTGGTTCCGGCACCAATCGTTGCGGCTTTAACTTCAACGAAGTTACCCAGGTGAACATGCGGACCAATCTTAGCCTTTGGACGTAAGTGACTGTAAGGACCGATGTTGGAATATTCATCCATTTCAGAATCCTGTAAGTATGATGAAATTACGTGAACGTGGTCATGTAACTTACAGTTAAAAATTTCTGAATTAGCACCGATCACACAATGCTTACCGATGACGGTTCCGCTATGAATGCGAACACCTGGTTCAATCAGGGTGTCCGGACCAATCTTGACGTCCACGTCAATGTAGGTATGACTTGGATCAAGGATCGAAACACCATGGTTCATAAAGTAATTATTGATTCGCTTATACATGACCTGGTTGGCAAGTGCTAATGCTGGACGATCGTTAACACCTAGTGACTGATAAAAGTCATCCATCTGGTAAGCTTCGATATTATCGCCGGCCTGCTTTAAGACCTGGATGACGTCGGTCAAATAATATTCATGCTGAGCATTATTATTAGTAATCTGATGCAGAGCCTTAAATAACTTCCGG